>JALUYN010000092.1 GCA_027012915.1 Cellvibrionaceae bacterium | reverse complement strand
TTCAAGTACTTGCACCCAGAGGCTGACTTGTTCTTGCAGCATCCGCCACGACAGAATCCGATCATTATCGCGCCCCGCCACTCGGGAAATAATTGCCGGTTCTTGAGGATGGCTCATGGCGCGTGCGAGCATATTTTCCGTATAGCTGATCTGACCACCAGGAAAGAAACGACTGTTGAGCATGTCCTCGGGGTTCTCGAGAACTTGCTCGCCTTTGCTGCCTCGCAGCTCAAGAAAGTCCCAAGCCAAATCGTGAAAACTATCCAGCTCTTGCGTAGACCATTGCTGCAGCACCTGGTACGCGGTGCCACCCATTTCGCCAAAGCGGTGCCCGGTGCGCTCTGTAACAAATGCCATAAACTCGCCACAGCGGGTTGAGGCCATTTCCTCAGCGGATGGGCGCTGCAAAGCTTGGGAAGCGGTCATGTTTGGTTTCCTTGTGGTATCACTCTGGCGGCGTGAAATTGGTGCAAATACGCCAATGTCCGGATAGTTTAGGAGGGAATGGCCGGCAAACCAAGCGATGCACTCAGTCTGCGCCAAACAACAGGAGCGGTGTTGTCAGAGTGAAGGGGGGCTTTCAGGGGTTGAATACCGGTATTGCTTCGTCGATGGCAACCCAACTGGCCTTATCCTGGGTGTAGACCTGAACATCCGGTCCCTGATCGTAGGCGGAGGTGATATTGCCTTTGGCCACATAGATATGTTGCGGGAACTTGTCATTGTTGACACAGGTTATGGTGGAACCACAGCTGCGACAGAACGTACGTTGGAATTTCTCGGTCGCTTGATAGGCGGTGGTATTGTCAGCCCCGGTCAAAATTCGAAATTGCGCTTCGGGGAAAATCAACCAGGAGCTGTAGTCCGCGCCACTGAGAGAGCGGCACAAATTGCAGTGGCAGTTCAAAGCTACGTGTGATGGCAATGTTGCTTGCCATTGAACCGTGCCGCAGTGGCAGCTGCCCGTTATTGTGTCACTCATCCGATCTCCTTTGTTTCCTTCTTATCCTTTGTCATCTTAGGGGCTGTGTACGCCAAAAAGTGAACTGTGCCGTCCTAGGCCACCTTTCGAGCAATGATAAACACACTGATTCCATCTTTACCGTGGTGCCATTGCGTCTCTATCTTAAAGCCGGCGTTTTCTATGTCCCGGGCCAATTGGTCTTCGGTGAATACGAAAATATCGGGTAGCAGACCGAAGAGCTTGCCGAACGGTACCAGTAACGTAATAAAGCGCAGGAATGAATTACCAAGACACCCGGTGCTGCTAACAAATATGCCGCCGGGTTTGAGAATTCTAGCCACTTCTTTAATGACGGTTTTTCGCTCGGGCATAAGGTGTATGACATTGAGTCCCAGCACAGCATCCATGCTTTCTGACGGTGCGTTAAACGTTTCCAGGGTGGCACATCTGAAATCAATATTGTCGATCAATGCAGATTTTGCCTTGTCTCGACCAATCTCCACCATCTTCTCGGAAATATCGATAGCGTCGATATGCTGCACATGTGGCGCGTGGTGGATCGCTGTAGATCCGGTACCGCAACCAAATTCCAATACGCGCATATCCGGCGTTAACAGTGCCTGAGTCTGCGCGAGCTTCTCTTGATAGGTGGCCTCATCGGAAACCGGGCGCTTGGCGTAACCTTCTGCGTGTTTGTCCCAAAACTTGTCGGATATGCTCATCGGGAGATCACCTTCCTTGCATATCTATGTATCACTATCCCGACGGGTCGCTTGCTCAAGTGTGCTCTCCACTACTACGAAAAAAGACATCTAAACCACAGTGTCGATGCTTTGGCTGGCTAAGCCTATCATGGCTATCGCAAACAGATAAACTGGAGACAGTGATGGTATACGAACATGGTGGTCTCACTGAAAATACTGAGGGGCCGCGTCGGATCTCAGATTTCCAATTCGTCGTTTATGAAATACAGAATAGTACAACTAAGCTGAAAATATGGCCCGTGCTATAAGACATGGGCTCGGCCTCATTAACTACGTTCACTGAGAGCCAGCTTAAGGCCAAGAGCCGCAAAGCTTGTCGCAAAGAACTTCTGAACAACAACGCTCGCTTTCTCTGAGCTCACGATAAATTCACTGAAACTGCCAGACAAGAAACCATACACAACAAAGACCACAAAGGTCATAAGCATAAATACAAAGCCCAATACCAACATGCTGATAAAAACGCTGTCTACAGTGCTTGGAATAAACTGGGGCAGAAATGCCAAAAAGAAAATGGACAGTTTGGGGTTCAGTATATTGAGCAGAAAACCCTTCATAATAATTGAGGTGTACTGGCGATCAGGGCTGTCGTCTGCAACCGTAAGCGGCGAGGAAGAGCGCCACATTTGCCACGCCAGATAGAGCAGATAGGCCGCGCCAACGTACTTCACAACTTGAAATGCGACGGCGCTGGTGTGGAAGATTGCCGCAAGACCCAGGGTGCTGGCCACAAGCGCAGGGACGATCCCTAATGTGCAGCCCAAGGCTGCGAAGAAGCTGGCGCGTTTGCCCACAAAAAGACCTGTTGCAATGGTGTATAACACTCCTGTACCCGGAATCAAAACTACGACCAGGGATGTGAGCAGAAACTCAATGGAAATCATAGTGTGCTTCCTGTGTGGTGAATAATGGCCGTTCTTGTCAGGCGTTTAATTATTAGAAGCGTTAAGAACCCGGATAAAATTGCCGACAAGGCCACTGGCACAAGATCAGAAATACCAGCGGCCAGCGAAATGGCAAACGCCGAACCCAGAACAAAGTAAATGACGGCCACTTCAAACCTGCGACTGGCTGTCACCAATGCAGGTAGTGTAACCATCAAAACTGCCGCGAGTGAAGCACCGAAATAGTAGAGCCATAGTGGAAACGATTGAGGATCAGGATACCTATAGCAGAACACTGTCCCGGCTGCTGCAGTTGGGCATAGCATAGGAACCATTAGGGCATTAATCGTCAATGACGCTACCAGGGCGATAATAAAACCCAGGCCCCATGCTGGGAGGGTGAGTATGTATCGGATTGATTTCATATACTTAACGTTGTGGACATTGAATAAATCTCAGCTTGCAATTGGCGTACACAACTCCAATAGAATACCGGATGGGCAACGCACGTAAGATACCACTTGACCCCATGGCCTCTGCTCCGGCGATCTCAATTCGGTTGCTCCGTGCGCTAGTGCTTCCGAGTAGGCCGCGTAAACATCGTTGTTAACCAGGACTATCTCCTTGCCCAGCGGTTTATCCGATACAGAGCCGCTTATGTAGTCGCCTTCAAAGTTTGAGCGTCCCAGATCATGTGATGCGAAGGCCAGCGTTTACGCTCACGAGCACTCTCAAATCAATCGATCTTTGCGTGAGAATTCCGCCAACTGGTTTAGCATCCGGGTTAACTCTCTAACAAGTTATTCGCAATAGCCCCACCTACGTTGTTGTTTGATTCGTCGTCTGTTTACTAGGAGCCAACAACTTGAGACAGAATCACCAAGTCCATGCACCTAGCTCCATTTTCATATATTGGCTCTGGATAGTTCTTAAGAAAATAGCCTTTCTCCACTGAGATAACTTCGAATCCAGCTTTTTTGTAGAGTGCTATTTGATACTCGCTCGTATTGCCCGTACAAATTCTAAGCTCTGCTTCGGATGATGTTGCGAAGAGAGATGTCACATGCATCAAGAGTTTATATCCAATGCCTCTACCCTGATGTCGGGGATCAACAGCCAGATTTTTTATTTCGAATAAGCTATCGCTATGTTTGTAGAGTACCGCTACGCCCACAGCCTGATTATCAATCACTGCTGTGTATACCTCGCTCGATGGCAGATACTGTTC
>JALUYN010000091.1 GCA_027012915.1 Cellvibrionaceae bacterium | reverse complement strand
CTCCAGGAAGGCGTTGCTCTCCTTCATGGTGTGCTGCTTGCCGGGACGCAGTTCCAGGCCCAAGCACCACCCTTCGTTGCCCAGATACGCGGCGATCGGGGTGTAGCCGTCGACCTTCTGGTAGGTCCGCGAGACGCCTTCCTTCTTCGAGTTGCTGTTGTCCATGACGAAGGTGTCGATGTCCAGGCAGACGTGCGTCGTCTCGGCGGTGATCGGTGCCTCGACCAGTGACAGCAGGGTCGTGGACCAGATGGCGGTGCGCGCCTGCAGGTTGTTGGCGGCGAGTTTCTCAAGCCGCTGTCGCAGCGTCGCCGTGCTCGGCACCTTCTGCAGGGTCAGCAGTTGTTGGAAGGGCTTGTCGCGGCGGAAGTTTTCGATGGCGTCATAGTCGCTCATGCCCAGACACAGCAGGCCCAGGTAGCTCTTGACCACGTCGCTGGTGCGCATGCCCAGCGTGGTGGGGAAGCGGCCGTCGATGCTGTCGACGCCGGCGATCTCGAGGCACTGCCCGATGATCGACAACCCGGAATGGCTGGTGAGGGTGCGGCGACTGGCGCGGAACTTGACGTTGGGCATGGCACTGTCTGGGTGAATGGCGATATCCGCTATATTGCCATGCAGGTCAGTGGGTTAGAAGCGCTTCAGGGGGCCAGTCTCACGGATTCAGGATAACGCCAGTGGTAATGGGCGCCAACGGAGCGCAGCGTAGTTTGCGTCCCGTTGACCACCTTGTTAACCCCTGAGTTCAAGGTCTTCCCGAATCACCTCCGGATGGCGAAACGCAATCTCGATGAGCGCTTTTGCCGGCCCGGAAGGTTTACGTCGCCCCTGCTCCCATTCCTGTAGCGTGCGCGGGGAAATGTGGAGCACCTCGGCAAACTCTCGTTGTGTAAGGCCAGTCTTGCCGCGCGCCTCTGCGACCTCATTTGGCTCCACACGACTGACTCGTGCGGCTTTGCCTGCTTTCATTTCTTTAACAGATTGGAGCAGCTTGTTACCAAGCTCCTCAGCACTCAGAGTCTCATTACTCATTTTCCAATACCTCACGAATCGACTTCAGGATATGCGCGGGTATGTTCTCCTTGACGGCCTTCTTGTAGATCACCAACAACCAGATCTCACCATTTGCCAATCTGGTGAAGTAGATGACTCGCACTCCACCACGCTTCCCTGAACCCGCCACCGACCAACGAACCTTTCTACATCCACCGCTACCTGGAATGGGATCGCCAATTTCAGGATTGGCTGCCAGCCAGGCAAAGAACGAATTCCGTTCCTCCTCAGTCCAGATCTTTCTGGCATCTGCTTCGAATGTAGGGGTTTCGATAATGGTAAACATGATGATCAATATACGTCATTGACGGAGTTTTGCAAGGTGGCGGATGGAAGGGTTAACGCAGAGCGCACCGGCGACCTTGACGCAGCGAAGCGGAGACAAGGGCGTCCGAGTGCCGCGTTTTGTTAACTGGTTTGTTCGATATTGGCACGGCGCTTCCGCTCCTGCTCAGTCATTTGTTCTTGGCGCTCCTCTATGGAGGTCAGCCCAAGACGCGCACGGCGCTCATTAACCGTAGCAGAACCCTCAATAGGAAACGGTGTTGGCCAACCGTTTTCATCAACATCAAACTGAGTACCGTAGTATTGAGGCTTGCCAGATAGCGTACGCACCCGATCCTGGAGGAATGCCAGCTGCCAGCCCGCTACATCCTCTCTCGCAACGGCATCCTCTATTAAAGAGACACACTCATTCATGAACTCGGGATCTGAAACAGAGTGCTGAACGACCAGCCATGCAGCTTTGGCAGCCTCTTCCCCAACTAACGAAACGCCAGGCCAGCCGTGAGCACCAATAATCTCCTTCAGTCGGGAAGCATTGTGCTCATGCAGGGCTTTCATCCGGGGATGATAAGACTCAGATGGTAGTTCTCCGGAATCGAAGAGTTGCTGCAACAACCGCTGGTCTTCTGCCATCATCGTGACCAGCTCATCCGCAAGATTCTGATTCATGGGCTCCTTCCCAGTTAACGCTGAGCACAGCGGCGACCTTGGAGTGGCGACGAAGGAGCCACGGAAAGGGCGTCCGGCGGCCATCGGCCGCGAACTGCTGCGCCTTGTTAAATGGCCCTGGGCACACGGTCCGCTTGAGCCACTGTTTGATTGAGTTGCCGGAGTTTGTTTAGAGAGACTTGAAACTGGCCGTTACTCGGTAGCCGTTTAGCTTTGAATTGCTCCCAAACAAGGGCTCCTGGCCCGTTATAGATTTCCTCGAATGTACCGTCACGCAGGATCTTGATGATGATCGCATGTTGCGGCTGGCTCCGAAATGCAACAGAGTTGGATTGCGTAGCTTTGATCTCAACTTCCACGCCGGTTTCGGTGACAGCGTCATAACCTTTATTGGAAGCTGTCTTCAGCTCAAGATTGTACGCATCGGCCACAAGGCATTCACCCAAACTGCCAACCATGTGGCCATCCGGGGTGAAGTGCCTACCCGGGAACATAGCCTCCAACTCATTGACCGTGGCATAGAGCTGGGTGACCAAGCCCCGGAATTTATCGTGATCGATCATAGACATTTAACGCCGCCAGCACGTGCGGCTTTGTAGTGAAGGCGAAGCCGCAACGGAAAAGCCGTCGCCGTGCCTGGCCTGGTTATAAGGCATGTAACTCCCACTGAGCTTTACTGATCTTATAAAAAACATGTTTGCAAAGCGGGTCTGAAGGTTCTAGGTCAGGATGCTCAAAATTGCTGGTATAAGCCATCCCGATTTTTTCCATGACAGACTGCGAGCGAATATTACCCACTGTCGTAAAAGAAACCACTTCATCTAAGCCCAAGTAGTTAAAAGCATACCGCAATGATTCTTCGGCAGCCTCTGTCGCGTAACCCATACCCCAATATCGCTTCGCAAGACGCCAGCCAATCTCAACACATGGTGAAAAAGGCATGCTTTCCTTGGGAATATGCAGACCCACAAAACCAATAAACTTACTATGGCCAGGAATCTCAACTGCCCAAAATCCCCACCCACGCTCAGCAATGAGTGATCTGATTTTTTCCCCCATTGCGTAGCTTTCTTCAACTGTAAGAAGCTTAGGGAAAAACTCCATTACATCCTTATCCTCACACATCTGTGAAAAAGGAAGGAGGTCTTCGTCATTCCACTGTCGAAGTATCAATCGTTCCGTTCTAATCATGTGCCAGATGATGCCTTATAGCGCCGCGCACACCGGTGCGAGCTTGCGAGCATCCGACGGCCGGCAGGCCGTGTAGTGATGCGCTTTGTTAACGATTCTCTAATCATGGACCAATCGCTTCCCCATCCCTATAACTTGGTCGTCCCCGTAACCAATAGCTGAGTAGAATTTAATAACTTCGGCGTTGGTATTCCGGACTTGCAGATTAATCTTTGGGCATCCCTTTTTTCCTAAAAGGCTTTCTGCGGCCTCCATAAGAAGACGACCATAGCCATTTCTTTGGTGGATCGGGCTGACAGCCAAATAGTTTATCCAGCCACGGTGGCCCTCATAGCCTGCCATTACTGTGGCGACGACCTTGCCGTCGTTTTCGCCGACCAAGAATAGATCAGGGTCGACCTCCATCTTCCGGTCAATATCCTTCCCAGGGTCGTTCTGAGGCACCGCTAGACCAGTGCCTTCCCAAAGTGCGATCACTGCTAGTCGATCTGTGTCTTGATATGGTCGTATGTTCATATTCTCGTTAACGCCCGGCTCACGCGCCGGTTTGGAGCCGCGAAGCGGCGGAAAATCGGTCGCTGTGCAGCCGATTGTTAAAAAATTCCAAAGCCAGGCATATCATCTTGATCATCGTCCTGAGTTCCTACCGAA
>JALUYN010000090.1 GCA_027012915.1 Cellvibrionaceae bacterium | reverse complement strand
ACAGCGCCATTGAGTCCATGCGTGCAATGAAGGCCATGATTAACCGCGAAGTAAAACGCAAAGGTAAGACCGGCGACGTTAAACTGGGCGCTGGCGGCATACGCGAAATCGAATTTGTGGTGCAAGTGTTTCAGTTGATCCGAGGCGGCCGCGACAGTCGCTTGCGGGAACGGCAGGTACTGAAACTACTGCCGCTGCTCGAAGCCGAAGGTTTTCTGCCTCAAGGCGCCGCAGAGAAACTCTCGGCAGCCTATATCTTTCTGCGCAATACCGAGCACGGTATTCAAGGCTACCAAGACAAGCAAACGCAAAGCCTGCCCACCGACGACAAAGATCTGGAGCGCCTGGCGTGGGTTATGGGCTTTGACAGCATCGAAGCATTCTTCGCCGTACTGGATGAACACCGCCACTACGTCAACGAACATTTCCAATCGGTGATCTCCGACCCCGATGAAGAGGAAAGCGATGACGACGAGTGGGCGCCTTGGGCGCCCCTCTGGCTGGATGACCTGTCTCAGGAACAGTTACAGGGGCTAGTACAAGAGCAGGGCTTTGCCGAGCCCGAAGGCACCGCCCGTGTGCTACTGCAACTAAAAAGCAACCGCGCCCTGACCTGCATGCAAGCCGAGGGACGAGAGCGCCTGGATGCTCTGATGCCACGATTGCTGAAAGCCATTCAGGAAAGCGGCGGTAACGCCACCACTCTGGAGCGTATCACCGCACTGATCGAGGGCGTATGTCGCCGTACCGCCTACCTGGTATTGCTGGTGGAAAACCCCGGCGCCCTGCAACAGCTGATTCAACTCTGCGGCGCCAGCCCCTGGATTGCGGCACAACTGGCAAAGCATCCGGTACTGCTCGACGAACTGCTGGACCAACGCGCCCTCTATCGCCTGCCCGATCGCAATGAGCTACGCGACGAATTGCGCCAGCATATGATGCGCGTCGAACTGGACGACCTGGAAGGCCAGATGGAAGCTCTGCGCTACTTCCGTATGGCCCGGGCCCTGCACGTGGCCGCCTGCGAAGTTACCGGCGTACTACCTCTGATGAAAGTCAGCGACAACCTCACCTGGATCGCCGAGGCCATACTGGAGCACGTTCTTTCGCTGGCCTGGTCGCAAATGGTATCCAGGCACGGCGAACCTGCGGTTAAGGAAGGCGAAGACGCTCCTGAATTTATTATTGTCGGCTACGGCAAGATGGGCGGTATCGAACTGGGCCACGGCTCGGATCTGGACCTGGTGTTTATTCACAACGCCAGCGCTCAAGGCTATACCCAGGGCGAAAAATCCATCGACAATCAAACCTTTTTCACTCGCCTGGGCCAGAAGATCATCCATGTTCTCAACACCCAAACCCTCTCAGGCCAACTCTACGAAGTGGATATGCGCCTGCGCCCCTCAGGTAATTCCGGATTACTGGTCAGCTCTCTGAACGCTTTCCAAAAATATCAGGAAACCGAAGCCTGGACTTGGGAACAGCAAGCGCTGGTGCGCGCCCGCGTGGTAGCAGGCGGCGAAAATCTGGGCAAACAGTTTGAGCAACTGCGCAGGAATATTCTATGCCAGCCCCGCGATTCGGAGCAGCTCATAGAAGACGTCGTGACAATGCGTCACAAAATGCGCGAACATCTGGGCAGTAAGGGTACCGAAACCGACAAGGCCAAGCAGTTCCACATCAAGCAGGACGCCGGCGGTATTGTCGATATCGAGTTTCTGGTGCAGTACGCGGTACTGAGCCAAGCCCATAGTCACCCCCAGGTGTCTTTCTGGAGCGACAATATTCGCATTTTGGAAGATCTGGAGAAGGAAGGTTTGATGAGCGCTGAGCAGCGCGGAACTTTGATTGAGGCCTACAAGGCCTATCGTTCAGAGAGCCATCGATTGGCACTGCAGCAGCAGAGTAATGTGGTGGGGGCGGAGCGGTTTGTCGCTGAGCGCGAGCAGGTCAAGGCCATTTGGCTGGAATGGCTGAAATCGGAGTAGTGGCGACTGCGTCGCCGGGTTGATCGGATTTACTCTTTATTTACCGAGTAAATTTAATCTACTGTTTCGCCCTCGCTGGGCGAGCTAAGGGTGCTGGGCGCCCAGCACCCTTAACAATCCCGAACCGCCCCAATCAGTCGCCGGCTGCGCCGGTTCCCTGCGCTACTCAGAAATTAGCGGTCGTTCGCAAACTCGCATTTTTTGACTTTCAGTCAAAAAATACTCAAACAGTGCTCACTCTTTACGCCGCTAATTTCTTCCGTTGCTCGGCGACTTCAAAGGGGATTCAGGGTGCCACATTTGAGGTTGGCACCCCGGTTCCCGTATGAGTTGCCGAATGGAGAGTCGAGACAAGGGGAAATCGCACAGGGACAAGGTGAATTGCCGAAGGCAAGAGAAGGTGCCCTGGGGTATGTGCGATTTAGCCGTATCGCGCAGGACGCGCGTTACGCCGACCCGCTGGATCGGCTCGGAGTGAGGGAAGCCGAAGGCCAACGAATCAGGGTGTGCTTTTCTTGGTTACTTCTTTTGCACAGGCAAAAGAAGTAACTCGCCCAGAAGGGCGAAACCCATACTCAGAAGCGCACAAACACCAAAGAAGATAACGTCAAACAACAGCACGCAAGCGCAAGAACTTAAACGCTGGTCAACCAGCCATGCTTGTCTTCCGCCAACCCCCACTGAATATCATTCAACGCCGTACGCAACTTGGTAGCCGTCGGCCCCGCCTTGCCATCACCCACCTGATACTCTTTACCCTTGTGCAACAGCGTACCCACCGGCGTCAGTACCGCTGCTGTACCCGACAGTGCCGCTTCACAACCCGACTTCTGGCTGCGCTCGAGCAACTCATCCACACTGAGGCTGCGCTCTTCCACGTTCATCCCCATGTCACGGGCAATGGTCAGCAGTGAATCACGGGTGATACCGTGCAGGAAGGTGGTGTCCAACGCCTTGGTGATCAAGGTATCGCCGTCGATCAGCAGGAAATTGGCCGCGCCGGTCTCCTGAACATCGCCACCGGGGCAGAACAGAATTTGATCCACATTCATATCGCGCTTGGCGTTTAAAGTGGGCAACAGAGCGCTGGCGTAGTTACCACCACTTTTGATGCGACCCATGTGCGCTGCGCAACGCATACCGTCTTCTTCCAGCAACAGGCGCAATGTGGAATCCGCTCCGCCGGAAAAGTAATCACCCACCGGAGACACCAAGATATATTGCATCGACGTCAGGGAGGCACCCGCCGCCTTGCCAATGGCCGGCTCCGTGCCAATATGCGTCGGACGGATATACAGCGAGCCCGGCACCTCAGGTACCTCATCGGCAAAGCGCTCAACAACGCGCACGATCATCTCCCGGGTTTGCTCGCCATCAAGCTCGGGCAATGCCAGCAACTCACTGCTCTGCTTGAAGCGGGCGATGTTGCAGTCCATACGGAAGATCTTGACGCTGCCATCGGCATGACGGAAGGCTTTTAGACCTTCGAAACAGGTACTGGCGTAGTGCAGCACATGCGCACCGGGATGCAGGCTGATGCTGTCACTGGACACCAACTCAAAGTCACTCCACTTTTCGCCATCGAATTGGGTAAGGGCCATTTCTGGCATAAAAACGCTACCGAAGGCAGTCATAGGGGGACCTCAAGTTATTATTTGTCGAGTATTCGCGAACCCTGAATTGTAATTAGCCCGCCTTGAAATTGGAATACTGAGTCACGCGGAAAGCCGCTGTTAGCAGCTGTAATATCCACAGTAAAATTAGTGTAAACAGTCGGCATAAGGTATCATGCGCCGTTTTAGAGAATCCTTGATCGTTGTAGGGCGCAGGCATTAATGGGGAACCACAGAATCTTAATTATTG
>JALUYN010000089.1 GCA_027012915.1 Cellvibrionaceae bacterium | reverse complement strand
TGCTTTCCCATGAATTTGCCTTAGTAAGATGTCTGCGGGTAAAAAATAGATTGGGTTTCAGAAACAAAAAAAGCCACGATAGTGTGGCTTTTTCCTTGCTGCAGAAGCAATTAGGCTTCCATCGCCAGGCGCACCTTTTTCATGGCATTTTTTTCCAGCTGGCGAATGCGCTCTGCTGAAACGCCGTACTGGTCTGCCAGCTCGTGCAAAGTGGATTTATCTTCACTCAGCCAACGTTGTTGAATGATATCGCGACTGCGCTCATCCAGACCATCGAGAGCACCGATCAAATTGGCAGTGCTGTTGTCGCGCCAATCGGCCTGCTCCAATTGCGTGGCAGGGTCGTAGCGCTTGTCTTCCAGGTAGTGGGCAGGAGCCTGATAAGCGGTTTCATCGTCATCGTCGGTTCCCGCATCAAAAGCGGCATCGTACGCCGACAGGCGACCTTCCATCTCCTGAACCTGCTTTGCCTCAACACCCAGATCTTCGGCAATAGCTTTAGTCTCTTCGTGGGTCAGCCAAGCCAGGCGCTTTTTCGCACCGCGCAGATTGAAGAACAATTTGCGCTGTGCCTTGGTGGTAGCCACCTTTACGATGCGCCAGTTGCGCAGAATAAACTCGTGCATCTCCGCCTTGATCCAATGCACCGCAAAGGACACCAGACGCACGCCTTTCTCAGGGTTAAAGCGTTTTACGGCCTTCATCAAGCCAACATTACCCTCTTGTATCAGGTCGCCTTGAGACAGACCGTAACCGGAATAGGTTTTGGCGATGTGCACCACAAAACGCAGATGTGCAAGCACCAGGCGTCGTGCAGCCTCCAGATCTTCCTGGTAGTAAAGCTTCTCGGCCAGCTCTTTTTCTTCTTCAGCTGACAATACGGCAAAGCCGTTTACGGCCTGCACATAGGCATTCAAATTGGCGCCCGGCGCCAAGACATCTACAGGCTGTAAGCTTGTTCCCATGGTGCTGTCCTCCAGCGTCACATCAAATTTCTTGCAAAGAAAAGCCGGTCG
This sequence comes from Cellvibrionaceae bacterium, assembly GCA_027012915.1. Next base: position 2,847 of record JALUYN010000089.1, on the reverse strand, counting down.
AGTTTAACACTCTCTTTATTAGAGTGCTAATCCTCAGAAAGGTTCAATGAATTTCTCTATATTTCAAAGAGTTAGAATTGAAATTTACAGCAATTCTGGCCGAAGAAAAGTCTGCATTGAGTTAAAAAAAGTGAAGAACCCAAAATCATTCTGGCTGAATGCTGTTTAACTGCCTGGCCACAGCAATCCAGGCGCCCAACCAACCCACGGCTGCTGCAAGCAGCAACAACATTATACTGTCGACAAATCCCAGTCCCTGCAGCTCGAATTGGCTCTGATACAGTCCGGCTAATTGTGCCACCAATCCGGACAGCGACCAGACACCGAGCCCCAACAAAACCCAGGCGATCAAACCACCAGCGACACCGTACCAGAGGCCGGTATAGAGAAACGGTCGCCGCACAAAGGCATCGGTGCCCCCCACTAGTTTGATGATAACGATCTCATCGCGGCGATTCTCAATGGCCAGACGGATAGTATTGCCGATCACCAACAACACACCCAATATCAACAAACCACCAATGCCCAGAACCAGGCGCTCACCGATACTGAGCAAATAGTACAACCGCTCAATCCACGCTTGATCATAGAGTACGTCGTCCACCAGTGCCGCACCGGAAATCTCTTCGGCAAGCTGCTGCAGCTCCGGTAACTGAATATTGGTCTGAGGGGTAATAACCAGAGCTGGCGGCAGTGGATTCTGCTCGAGACTGCGCAGCGCCGAGCCCATGCCCGACTCCCGCTCGAAATCCTCCAGCGCCTGCTGAGCCGAGATATACTCGACAGCAACTACCTCGGCCCGCTGACTGATACCTGATCGCAACTTGTCGATGGCCGTTTCGCGCGCCTTGGGATTGATAAATACAGTTAACCTGGGACCAGATTCCCACTGCTGACCCAGAACCTGCAAATTATTGAGACTGACTAGCAAGGTAGCAGGCAGCGCCAAGGCAATGGCCATTACCAAAACAGTCATTACGCTTTGCAATGGTTCCGCCAACATGCGCTGCAAGCTGTCCTGCGCGCTACTGCGATGATGGTCTAAATACGAGTGCCAACGATCAGACAGCCCGGTTTTTTGGGCGCTGGCTCCCTTGGGCCCCGCAGTGTCTGTCTTCACCGCCGCGCGTTTTGTGCGGGGTCTGCCAACCCGGCTAGCTCCCTGTTTCGGCGACATGTCGCAACACTCCATCGTGGACCAGCTGCCCCTTGGCGAGACCCAATACACGCTGTTTCAAACGTCGAATCAAGGCAATATCGTGGCTCGCAATCAGGACCGTAACCCCAACACTGTTGAAATCCTGGAACAAACTCATAATTTCCGAGGACAGTTGCGGATCCAGATTACCCGTAGGCTCATCGGCCAGCAGCAACGGCGGTTTATTCACCACTGCGCGGGCAATACCCACACGCTGCTGTTCACCACCAGACAGTAAAATGGGATTGTGCTTTTCCTTGTTAAGCAGGCCAACCTTATCCAGTGCCGCTCGTACCCGCCGCGCCGCATCTTTGGGGCTATAGCCCTCAACCAGCAGTGGCAGGGCAACATTGTCGTAAACCGTGCGATCAAACAGGAGACGATGATTCTGAAATACAACACCAATCTGACGCCTCAGCCCGGGTATCTGGCCATTGGACAAGCGCCCCAGGTTCTGGTCATTAACCCACACCTGCCCCTGAGAGGCACGCTCCATCAGCATAATCAGCTTAAGAAGGGTGCTTTTGCCAGCCCCCGAATGACCGGTAAGAAATGCCATCTCTCCAGCAGCCAACTCAAAACTGAGTCGGTTGAGAGCCTCGTGGCCTCCGGGATAGCGCTTGCTGACCTGATCGAATCGAATCATGGCTTTAATCAGCTATCCTTGCCAAACAGCGCCTTAACGAAATCTTCCGCGACGAAAGGACGCAGATCATCAATACCCTCGCCCACGCCGATATAGCGCACCGGTAAGCCAAAACGCTTGCTGAGCGCGAAAATCACGCCACCCTTGGCCGTGCCATCGAGCTTGGTCAACACCAAACCGGTAACACCGGCAGCCTCAATAAACTGCTCGGCCTGGCTCAGGGCGTTCTGTCCTGTACCGGCATCCAATACCAGTAGCACTTCATGGGGAGCCGAATCATCCAGTTTGGCCATTACTCGCTTGACCTTGGCGAGCTCTTCCATCAAGTGTCCTTTGTTGTGCAGGCGCCCCGCAGTATCGGCGATGACCACATCCACGCCCTTTGATTGCCCGGAGGCGATGGCATCAAAGATCACCGAGGCACTGTCTGCACCCGTGTGCTGTGCCACCACAGGCACTTGATTGCGCTCCCCCCAAACTTGCAGTTGCTCTACTGCAGCGGCACGGAAAGTATCACCCGCAGCCAACATAACGTTTTTGCCCTCGCGCTGCAGGCGCTTGGCCAGCTTGCCAATGGTGGTAGTCTTGCCCACGCCGTTGACCCCAACAACCAACACCACAGCGGGCTGCTTTTCGGGCAGTTGCAACGGTTCTTCTACGTTCACCAGCAATTCAGCCAGCGCCTGCTGCAGGGCGTCATATAAAGCATCGGCATCAGCAAGCTGCTTGCGCTCCACACGCTCGGTAAGCATATCGATAATTTCGGTGGTGGCGTCCATACCCACATCAGCCACCAACAATTGAGTTTCGATTTCCTCGAGCAGATCTTCATCGATCTCCTTTTGACCCAGAAACAGATTGCCCAGACCTTCAGCAAAGTTAGCATTGGTTCGAGATAAGCCGGCTTTCAGACGAGCAAACAGACTCTGTTCCGATACTGGCTCTGGCTCTGGCTCTGGCTCTGGCTCTGGCTCTGGCTCTGGCTCTGGCTCTGGCTCTGGCT
>JALUYN010000088.1 GCA_027012915.1 Cellvibrionaceae bacterium | reverse complement strand
CAGGTCTTCCGTTACACGAGCATTCCAGTCGCCCTCGGCAAGCCGCACTGTCGCATCTTTTAAAATACCAAAGTCCCGCATTATGTAGCGTGCAATAAAGTAGCAGGCAATACCTGATATCAGAATACTGGTGAGCAGAAAGGTCCAGACATTGTGGAAGAAAAGTTTCCACGCAAAGAAACGATCATTGGGCAGGCTGGCGATCAGTGTAACGTTGTTTCCGTCAACGAGCTGGAATTGACGGCCATACATGGTCATGTTTTGGTGGCGCTTGCGAAAGAACGGCTGATCCGGCGTTATATTCGCAAGGAATTGCTGTTGCTTATCCGTCAGTGGGCGATTAAGGACATCGACGCCTTCATCGGTAATAAAGAAGATGTGTTGCGTGGTCCAGCTTGGCATATGCTCCATGCCCAGGCGTACATCACCGAGGGAGTAATTAACCGCGTCACTGACGATCTCTTTGAGAATTCGTCCGCCATAGCCTTCAAAGGGATCTTCATGGTTTGAGGCCAGGTGCTTGTCTGCTCCCAATTGATACCAGTGGGAGGCGAGACTGGATGTGACAACGGCCACAATCATTACCAACCAAAACCAGAGGAATATTTTGAAGTAGATCTTGCTCATGGAGAGCCTGGGGATTTTGGGCATTTTCGGTATCTGGGGCATTACTGAAGAGTCAACATATAGCCTGCGCCGCGAATATTGATGATCAGTTCTTTGCTGGCACCGGCGGCGGTGAGTTTTTTGCGAATATTACTGACGTGGACATCGATACTGCGGTCGTAGGGGGTCAACTTGCGGTTAAGTGCTTTCTCGGTGAGCAATTCTTTGCTGATAACTTCTCCGGCCGAGCGCATCAGTAGTTCAAGCACTGTGAACTCCGCTCCGGTCAGGGTAACGGGCAATTCATCGTAAAACACCGAATGGCTCTTCATGTGCAAAAACAGCTTGTCCACCTGAAGCTCGTCTTTGGGTGTGTCGTCGCTTGGGGTGCTGTCGCTGCGGCGAAGTATGGCTCTGAGGCGAGCGACCAACTCGCGAGGGTTGCAGGGTTTGGGCAGATAATCGTCAGCGCCCATTTCCAGCCCGACGATGCGGTCTACGGCCTCGCCTTTGGCGGTGAGCATCAAAATGGCGACCTGTTTTTGTTCGCGGATCTTGCGCAGTGCTTCGAGCCCACTGAGGCCGGGCATCATGACATCGAGCACGATTGCGTCAAAGTCGTTTTCTGTCGCCTGTTGGACACCTTCCAGACCATCGTGTGCCTGGGTGACTTCAAAGCCTTCATTGACCAGGTATTCTTTGAGCAGGGCGCTCAGTTCTTTATCGTCATCGACCAATAGAAGTTTGTTCATGGGGTACGTGGTTCTCGTATTGCTGTAGAGGCAAGGTTAAACAGTTGCAACATGGCTGTCATGGCGCACGGTTTTTCTTTTACCAATCTTAACAGAGGTTTGCGTTTCTGCTTGTGTTAAAGCGAGTTGTTGCCTAGCGCTGCCATAACTGGGAAAATTGCGCCCCGTAAATTTCTCTATAGGTTGTGGGATAGTTTCGTGTCAAAAATTGGCTTGTTTTTCGGAAGTGATGAGGGCAACACCGAGTCTGTGGCTCACAGGATTCAAC
>JALUYN010000087.1 GCA_027012915.1 Cellvibrionaceae bacterium | reverse complement strand
CTCGGTGAGGATAACGTCGATGTGCACGATATCGCCGATGTCACACAACTGGAGTTTGCCGATTACCATCATGTCATTCTGGGTATTCCCACCTGGGATTTCGGTCAGATTCAGTCTGACTGGGAAGATTTCTGGGACGATATTTCAGAAGTTGATTTCACCGGCAAGATCGTAGCGCTGGTAGGTTTGGGTGACCAGTTTGGCTACGGCGACTATTTCCTCGATGCCATGGGTATGTTGCACGACGTAATTGTAGCCAATGGCGCCACCATCGTCGGTCATTGGTCGGTAGAGGGCTACGACTTTGATGCATCCAAAGCACTAACCCCCGATCAAAGTCATTTTGTCGGCCTGGCTATCGATGAAGATCAGCAGGAGGAGATGACCGCCGCACGTCTGAATCAATGGTGTGAGCAGGTGGTCGCTGAATTCGGGCTGGATCTCAGTGTTACTGAGCTAGACGATTAAGGTCAGGGCACCTCTGCCACGAATACCGCTCGAATCGGAGCGGGATGTCCCTCAGCTGTGAGGGTGGCATCTTCTGGGTCGAGGAATTCTGCCAGCGAGTGATAGGTCATCCACTCGGTCTGCCGTTGTTCATCTGTGGTGGTGGTATTGATATCAACCACCCGTGCATTCCTGAAGCCACACTTGTTCATCCAGGATAACAGCGTGTCACAGCTGGGCAGGAACCAGACATTGTTCATCTTGGCGTAACGCCCCTCGGGTACCAACACCTCTCCAAGTTTTCCGTCAATAACCAGAGTTTCCAATACCAGCTGGCCGCCGGGTCGCAGCGTGGCTTTCAATTCGCGCAGGTGGTCCATTGGTGAGCGACGGTGGTAGAGCACCCCCATGGAAAAGGTTGTATCGAACGCCTGTAAGTTCTCGGGAAGGTCTTCGATCCCCAGCGGCAGCACATCCACAGGCTGCGGGCCGGTGAAGTGTTTGATCATTTGAAACTGCACCACAAAGCGCGGGGAGGGATCTATGCCGATTACTCGCTCAGCTCCCTCGCCAAGCATGCGCCAGCAGTGGTAGCCGTTGCCGCAGCCCACATCAAGAATGGTCCTGTTTTTCAGACTGTCGAGGTGTGGAAGTACGCGGTCCCATTTCCAATCAGAACGCCATTCGGTATCGATAAAGCTATCGTGAATCTGATAAGGCCCTTTGCGCCAGGGAATTAACGCTCTCAGGCTGTTATCGATTTGAAGCAGGTCTTCTTCTGGCAGGCGCTGGCTGCTTTGCAGTTTAACCTCCCGAGCAAATTCCAATTCATCGGTTGTAACTTGGGGCAGGGCGTCCAGGGCTTCGAGCCAACCGGGCAAGTCGCCGTAGCGGCGGGTGTTAAAGTTATCCTGCAGTTGCTGGGGCAGGGTGCTGCACCAGGATTCCAGTGGGGTGCCGCGAAGGCTTTCGATAAAGGGAGTAAAGTCGATCATTTAATGGCAATCATGGAAGCAAAATTAAAACACTGGAACCACACTTCAGAGCTTTGAAACCCCACCTGTTGCAGGCGCCCACGGTGGGCGCTGAGAGACTCCGGAATCAACACGTTTTCAATGGCCTGTCGCTTTTGGGCGACCTCCAGCTCACTATAGCCATTGGCGCGTTTAAAGTTGTGGTGCAGCTCAATCATGAGATCGTCGTGGGCGCTCTCGCCAAATACGATTTTCTCCGAGAGAATTAGAATGCCTCCCGGATTAAGCCCGTCGTAGATGCTCTGCAAAATCTGAGTACGTTTTTCCGGCGCTATAAACTGAAGCGTGAAATTCAGAACTACCATGGAGGCGTTCTCAATAGCGACACCTTCCAAGTCGTTACACACCAGTTTGACTGGAACTTCGCCACTGTCAGCGGCGATTACTTTTTCACAGCGGTCGATCATGGCAGGGGAGTTATCTACCGCAACAATACTGCAATCAGCGGCCTGGATTCTGTGGCGCATGGCCAGGGTCGCGGCGCCCAGAGAACAACCGAGATCGTAACAGACGCTGTCACTAGCAGCGTAGCGCTCTGAGAGGTTTCCAATCATATTGATAATGGTGGTATAACCCGGGACGCTGCGCTTGATCATATCGGGGAATACATCGACCACCGATTTATCAAATTGAAAGCCCTCAACCTGATCCAGAGGGTTGGCAAACAGAGTATCGCGATTGTCGCTAACCATGACAGAAAGACTCATTCAGGGGGTAGTAAACAGGGCGCAATTTTAGCGATATAC
>JALUYN010000086.1 GCA_027012915.1 Cellvibrionaceae bacterium | reverse complement strand
GAACGGTGTTTTATCGACATAGTAGTAGCCGCCTTCGCGAATATCGGAAAAGGTCTGAATCCCGATGGGCAGTTTACGGCGATGAGTAGCTGGCATGCTGTCCTCCAAGGGTGGCGCTGTGCAAACGATGGGTAGTCTAGCATGCGGAAGTGCGGGGTAGTTCGTGCTTAAGTACCTATTCAAAATTAATCGCGTGATCAGTTCCGTAACCACCGATGCACTCCTCGCAACGGTATATCCCGCCTCATTCACGAGGGTGCTGATCGAGCGGTCTGGAGGTACTGACTGGTGGCATCGCTTATCAGGATCGGCTTCTTCAGCGCGAGTGGCCGGTGAGTGGCGGACGCGTAGCGGATTGCGGAGGTCGACCAGGTTGTCTTCCAGCGCCTCGATCACGCCGCTGTTGTCGAGGGCTTCGCAAAGCGCCGCCATGAATAAGCCGGGGGTATCAGAGGGTACGACACTCATCCTGACACCGGGGGGTTATTGAGGCGAGCAAAACGCGCAAGCCCGCGAATTTTGGCTACATCGCCAAAATTCTCTTTGCACGCTGTAGAATCAATGAGGTAGATTCAATTTGGTGGCTATGAAACCTCAGTCATTGTGATGTCACGTTCATTGAGGTTTCATGGCAGGGTGTATAATCACTGTTAAATTTTTTGCCGCACCCTCGTAGACTATGTTGTAATACATTGTAGTAGCCAAACTCGAGGGTATAGTCATGAGCGTCACCACGGTTCGCCTTCAAGCAGAAGTTGAACAACACCTGGAAGCAATTGCTGGCAGGTTGCACCGGAGCAAAGGTTGGGTAATTAACCAAGCATTATCGGAGTACATAGAAAAGCAGCAGCTGGAGCAAGAGCGCTGGAAACAGACCTTAGAAGCAATGGAGTCCGCTGCACAAGGCAAGGTTGTTGATGCCCGCGAGGTTCACAGCTGGCTTAATAGTTGGGGAACCGACAACGAGCAGGATGCACCGAGGTCAGGTAAGTGAAACTGGTTTACACGGACGAAGCCATTGAAGATTTACAGCGCCTCAGGGAGTTCATTGCAGTCCACAATCCATCGGCGGCAGCCCGGATCGCCACCGAACTGGTTGGCAAAATCGAATTGCTTCCTGATTTTCCCAAGATGGGCACACCAGTTGAAATGGCACCGGTGCCTGACTCTGTTCGAGATATGGTTTTCGGGAAATATGTCGTTCGATATTCGCTCCATCCCAGTGCCATCATCATTCTCCGGGTATGGCATGGCCTTGAAGGTGAGCGGTAGTAATTTAACCAGGCGCGTCACTCGGATGCCTTTGTCTCCGCTGCGCTGCGACAAAGCCACCGGTGCGCTTCAGCGTTAAAGCGAAAAACCGAGTCGTGGAACCCGGCACCCATCCGTGTCAAAATTGAGTGTTACGCGAACGAGAGATTTTTGCCATGAATCTTCAGAAAATTGAAGACGAGGCGCTCCACCTTCCTAAAGAGGAGCGAGCACAATTGATCCAGCGACTGGTATTAAGTCTGGAGTCTCCGTCAGAAGAAGAGCTCAGGTCCGATTGGTTGCTCGAGGCTCGGCGTAGAGGCGAAGAGCTGGATAATGGCACTGTTCAGGCTGTGCCTGGTGAGGCTGTCATGAGGAAGGCTAGAGCACTGATCAAATGACCTATTCTTTTCACCCGGCAGCGGAAGCCGAGTTTCTGGAATCAGTTGGTTATTACGAATCAAAAGTTCCGGGATTGGGTGGTGCCTTCATAGAGGAATTTGAGGCCCTGGCCAATTTAGTTGGCGAGTCACCAAAAGCCTGGCAAGTTGAGTTGCCGCCAGATATTCGTAGAGCGCCCCTTCACAGATTTCCGCTATCCATCGTTTACCGAGAGAAGCCTGATGGTTTTCAAGTTCTGGCTGTTGCCCATGACCGGCGACGTCCGCAGTACTGGCTTGGCAGGCTTTAACAATCGGCTGCACAGCGACCGATTTTCCACCGCTTCGCGGCTCCAAACCGGCGCGTGAGGGGCGTTAAACTTTATTGTTGCGTGGTGCGCAACATGCTGTCATTCCCTCATGATTAAATCATTCCGTCACAAAGGACTGAAACGGTTCTACTCGACTGGCAACACGTCTGGCATACAGCCTGACCACGCCAAGAAGCTGCGAATGCAGCTGGCTGCTCTAGATACCGCCACTTCGAGTATGAGTTAGTGCTTAATGTCGGCGCGTAGCTTTTCAATCTCTTCTACAGGCAGTTCTTCAATATCGGCGATGAGCTGGTCTAGGTTTGCCTTGGCTCCTAGCCGCTGAAGATATCGTTTGAGCCAGCGGGTGATAATGTTATCGATCCGCTCTTTATCAGGAGAGGCTTGTATAATGGCCACAATGCGATCAACGGCTTGCTGCAGGCCTTTCCTGTCGGCAGACGCCTTTTCAATACTGAACACGCCGCTCAGCGGTGTTGGGCGTAACCCCAGTTCTTCATCAGTATAGCGCCCTTCATCCACAAGGTAATACCGTAGGTGTGGTTGATAGACTTGAAGAAAAGCTGGTGGTTCCGGGTACACCATGTCGTAGATATCTTGGCGTGCCGTCCAACGCTCAGAGCCGTTGTACAGCACAATAGGCAGAATGGGTGGTAGCCCTTTGCTCGGGGTGGTGGTGCCATTTTTGAGCAGGTGGTCGTAAAAGCAGGCCACGTAGTGCATCAACCGGATCGGCATAGTGCGATCAACAGTCGATTGAAACTCCAATAGGATGTAGAGATACACTTCTTGGGTGATACCCTCCCAGGTGATCTCCACCGACCACACCACGTCTTCAAATTTCTCCTCGAACAGGGGCGTGATGTAGTTGCCGCTGTGATTTTGAAGCGTCGAGAAATTCATCAGTTGGGCGATTTCTGGAGGTGCAAACCCTTCCATCAACTGCTGAACGAACTCAGGGTAGCTGAGTAGTCCGTGCATGCCGGTACCAGGGGGGGATAACCTCGCTCATATCTGTATTCGAATAATTCGAATAATTTTCAGCCTGTGTGTATTATGACAACAACACACATGCCGAAAGGAGAGAATCTGTGGCCGTCATGTCAACACTGCTTCCCAGTGAAGAGGAAGCGACATTAGCAAAATTATCAAGCCGAGAGCTAGCCGCTTACGTTGAGACCGCCGCCTCTTCCCAGCAGGTCGCTATATCTGACAAAGAGGGTCGGCTTCATCAAGTGGAAGTCCCTGTCAGCGCCTTGCGTCTCTTGGTGGATATCCTGATAGAGCTTGGTGATGGCAATACCGTGAAGCTCATTCCCGTTCATGCTGAAATGACCACCCAAGAAGCAGCCGATATGCTGGGGATGTCGCGTCCTACGCTGATCAAGATATTAGATGAAGGCCATATTCCGTATCATCGCTCAGGGAACCGTAGAAAGGTAAAGTACAAAGATGTCATGCACTATAAGCAGGCAATAGATAACAAGCGGCTACAGGCACTCAATGAGCTGTCTGAGCTTGATCAGACGCTGGGGTTGGGCTATTAATGAGCTCCTTCTATACGGTTGTTTATGATGCTTGTGTGCTTTACCCAGCGCCATTAAGAAGCCTGCTGATACACATGGCAATAACGGATCTTTTTCGGGCACGATGGTCAGATTTAATTCATGAAGAGTGGATATGCAACCTCTTGGATAGCGCGGCGTCCGCCAGGACGCCTTGTGTTTTGCATCCTTACAATATTTCGTCTAAAGTGTAAAGCATGAAAGCCGAACGCGCCTACCAATACCGCTTCTATCCCACGCCTGAGCAAGCAGCCTTGCTGGCGCGGACGTTTGGGTGCGTGCGGTTTGTCTGGAACGCGGTGCTGCGCTATCGCACCGACGCGTTTTATCAGCGTCAGGA
>JALUYN010000085.1 GCA_027012915.1 Cellvibrionaceae bacterium | reverse complement strand
CGGACAAATCCTGAATTGTAAAGAAAGGGCTAATTTGAGTCCTTTTTCGTTTTTATAGGGTCTTCTCCATATACGTGTGACCTTCCAGGTGTCCCCACTTGCGCTTGTCATCGGCGTCTTTGTGCTCTAAATCGACAAAGCCTATGCGCTTATAGAGCGTGTGCGCATTGTCATTGGAATCCGCCACATCCAGCGCTGCTCGTTGGAAACCGTTTTCTTGTGCCTGCTCGATAAAGTGGTGAATCACACGCGAACCATAGCCTTTACCCTGTGGCGCGGCTCCCAAGTTGGAGATATAGGCCACTCCAGTCTTGGGCGGCGGTACAACACGTTCTACTTTTAGCCCTCGGTTAATCACCTCGACACTCTTAATCAAGCCATAAAAGGCGACAATCTGTTTCAGAGAACTCAGCATGTTTGATCTGGCACTGGAGCTGTCAGAAAGACAGCCGCAGCCGACCACTTGGCCGTCGGCGGTAATCACGGTATGCTCGTTGTGGCTAAATTGTCCCTGGGGTCTGCGGTAGGCATAGCGCAGAAAGTCCAGTGATTGTTCCCGGTAGTCCACTGAAAAAACATAATCAAACGTCTGTGGGCCGGAACTGTAGATAAGAGGGATCGCGATTTCTTCGTCCGCCAGGGAGGCGGGTCTGAATTGTATTTCCATAGAATCCAATAGCTATAAACAAAACTATAAATAGAGAGATAGGTGTAGCCTAAAATGAAACGTTATTTACTGCTAGCTTTTTTACTGACGGGGTGTATCGACGAGTCTGCTGTGATCAGTGACTGTGATGCGAGGGGGGATTTGCAGCCGTTGTGCGGATGGCAGAGTCCTGAAGATATGGAGTTGCTGGACGATGGCCGCACGGTAATTGTCAGTGAAATGGAACAGGGGCATGGTCAGGTTGTGGGTCGTTTGTCGTTACTTCACACCGAGGACGGGCGGCGCGAAGTAATGACTCACAATCGCGTTGAGAGTGATGAAATCTGGGGCGATAAACAATGCACAAACCCGCCCGGGAATTATCTTGCGCCTCATGGCATCCATTTGTCCCGTCGCAGTGATGGCCGTCAGCAGCTACTGGTAGTAAATCACGGTGAGCGCGAAGCCATCGAATTCTATGAGGTCGTGGATACCGAAGGGGTTTATTCTCTGACATGGCGCGGTTGTGCCGTGGCGCCAGCGGGCACCTTTATGAATGATGTGGTGGCTTTGCCCGATGGTGGCTTTGCGGCGACCCATATGTTCGACAAACCCGATGCCCAGGTGGGGACGCTGAGCTTTACCGAGGCCAAGGCGCTCTTGGGGTTCAATCCGGGGCACCTTCTGCGCTGGTCTGAGTCCGGCTTTACCAAGGTAGAAGGCTTTAGCGGCGACTACCCCAACGGCCTGCAGATCGGGGACGATGGCAATACCTTGTATATCAATCTTTGGGCGGGTTCCAAGGTGGTGAAATTCGATCTGAACCAGCAACAGGTGTTGGCAGAAGCTGATCTGCTGCACCCGGACAACTCTCAGTGGAACGAGCAAGGCAAGTTGCTCGTGGCCTCACACGACTTTTCACTGGGCGATCTGCGTCTGTGTTTACGAGATGGTTCTATGGCGTGTCCCGGGCAGTTTCGCGTAATGGAACTGGACCCCGAAACCATGAAGACTCGAGAGTTGCTGTTGCATCATGGCGCGCCAATGGGCGCGGGTACTGTGGTCCAGGAGGTGGGGCAGCAATGGTATATCGGCTCGTTTCTTGGAGATCGCATGTTGAGAATGCCGGCTCGCTAGCTCGTTTTTTCATTCTTATTATGGCCGGAGTCGGAAACGACTCCGGCTTTTTCGTTTTGGGGTGATCGATATTTCAAAAAGTGACCAAATTGGCCTTGATGGTTCTATCTTGACACCGACAAGATGGCGGTTGTAGACTGTGTTCTCGTAATCTTGACGGTGCTCAGATTGTGGGTGTGAGGTAGCTATGAAAGATGAAGTCAGCTTGAGTCTTATCCGGAGCTTCCGGAGTAAGGACCTATCCAATTTCGAACTGGATCGTTTCCTGCGCAGTGTGGTTTTCAGTCCCAGTGGCAAAGCGCGGAGCGTCAAAGACGTTTCCGAGTTGCTGTATCTGTCGACACGCACATTTAATCGCCGCCTGAGTGAGGCGGGAATCTCCTACAGCAATATTTGTAATGCGGTGAAAAAGGAAAAGGCGATTCACTTGCTGTCTTCCACCAATACCCCCATTGGCGAAATATCGCGGCAGCTGGGCTATACCGAATCGGCCAATTTTTCCAAGGCGTTTAAACGCTGGACCGGATCATCACCTAAAGAATTTGCGAGAACGGCTCGGGCTTAGAACACCCGGTGATTGTATTGCTATACTTGCGCTTCCATTAAATAAGGGGAAACCGAATGAGCATTTTGAATTTAGTCTTGGCCATCCTGTTGCCGCCAGTTGGCGCTTTTCTACAAGTTGGCGCGACCAAACACTTTTTTATTAATATTGTACTGACCTTATTGGGCGGTATTCCCGGAATTATTCACGCGGTCTGGTTGGTGGTTACGCAGAAGAAATCCTGATTCTCCATCCTGTTTCCAAAACATCGGGCCGAAAAAAAGCCCCGCCAGGTTATCCTGCGGGGCTTTTTCGTGAGCGGATGCAGCGATTACACGGCCTTTAGTGGTTTCTTGTTGCTGGCTTTGCCTTTCATTTTGGGGGCGCCGTTGCTTTCTACACGCTTGATATAATCCTCTTCATACTCTTTGAGAATGCGGTCCAAGGTACGGCCAATCTTGGTTTGTACGCGAATCATTTCCATTTTGGGCCAGGCGGCACGCATGCCTATGTCGATCATTCTCTCGATATCTTTTTCGGTGCGATGTGCCAGTAGCTTCATTGGGTTAATCATGGCCTTGGGGGGCAGGATGTTGATGTCACCAATGTAATCCTGGTTGATGATCGAGGTGGTGATATTGATCATGCGGTTCATGGCGGGGTAGCGTCCAAACGGCCGGCTGAGGATTTCTGCTCCGGCGTTGATCCACTCGCGTGCAGTGCTCATGGTGGCGTTCCTGATGATGGCGCTGACATCGGAGTTTCGCTTGGAGTCGCTGACAAAGGGCACTACATGCGGGTTGGTCTGGCTCACGATAAAGTGATTGACGCCGTAGAGGCGCGCCAGGCGCTTGGCCGGCAAGTCGTCACTTACCGAACCGTCGACCCACTTGCGGCTGGGCAGGTAAGCCTGGCGCTCGCCGTTGGTGCCTTTGGCCATCAGCGTTACGGGCGGGTAAATGCCGGGCACGGCAGAGGACGCCATAATGGAGTCGCGAATGTACACATTAGGGGATGTAAAGGCGTTGAGCAGTCTTGAGGTTTGATGATGCTCCATCGGTGCAATGGAGATATTCATATGGCGTCCGGTTTTTTCGTGCGCTTCCTGAAACGTTAGATCCGGGATCATTTCATCAATCTTCTCGCGAACTTCGTCAGCGTCCATATGTCGCGGGGCAATAGCGTCGAGCAGTCCAAACAGTCCGGTTTGCTGCTCGCGCTCGAACGCGATTTTCTCAATATCAAATTTGGTCGCGAGTTCTTCGTCAGAAGACGTGCACACCGCACTCCCTACGATTGAGCCGCCACTGGAACCGGAGAAAATGTTGGGTAGCAGTTGCTCTTCGTACAGGGCTTTAATGACGCCTATGTGGAAGTACAGCAGTGACCCGGAGCCGCTCATCATTAAGGCTGTGCTGCCAAAGCAGTGGTGGGCGCGACGGAAAAAATCCAGCTTTTCTTCGAAGCTGATGTCCGCGACCTTGGGGTCAGCCAAGTGTTCCAGCGCGGTTACGATTTCATCGACGTAGTCTTCCACCAGCTGTTTGGTGCCA
>JALUYN010000084.1 GCA_027012915.1 Cellvibrionaceae bacterium | reverse complement strand
GGCACGGCCGATGCACCCGGACTGGGTGCGCTCACTGCGTGATCAGTGTCGTGATGCCGATACGGCGTTCTTTTTCAAGCAGTGGGGGACCTGGCTGCCCGCATCGGAGGGTGGGCAAGGCGAGCGTGGACGGCTACTCAGAATGACGCTTCACGGCGACGGTGAATCCGGACACCGCGGCGCCTGGCTACGGACCGGAAAGAAAACCGCCGGGCGTTCGCTTGATGGCGAAATACTGATGGAGTTTCCGGTATGACGAGGTATTGGTGAACGAGAAAAAGATATGGATAACAACCTGATAGAACAGATGAGGGATAAATTCGACACTCGCAAGGCGGTTCGTAACTTTGTTCAGATTTTTCTTATCGGCTACATCACTATTGGAGCACTTCTTCTGACATGGATCGCAGGTGAGGAAGGTTGGGGAAAGGCGTTGACCTATGTGACCGTAGATTCGGCCACATCAAGTTGGCTATTACTCTTACCCGCACTTTTCGGATTTCCAGTTGCTTTTGCGAGAGGTATTGTTAGCCCTGATTTTGACATTAGTAATGAATCCCAGTGGGAGGCGTACATAGAAGCTCAAAAGTGGAGATATTGGCCCAAGTGGGAAAAAGGCTTGGTGTTATTAAGCGTTGCACTACTGGCAAGCATTCCATTTTTCCCGGATTTACCTGTATCTGATGAATCACTTGCGCGAATGGAAAAAGAAGCGGAGGCTGTCAAAAGTCTTGTGCTCAATGAAAAGCTGGCACAAATATGGGCCGATGGTGTTGTCACGGGTGCTGAGTACAATGAGTTTATGTCGTTGTCGTTGAGTGTCCAGGCCGAACGCTACATCAAACGGAAAGAGTCAGAAAAGCGTAGTCAACGATACGGAAGTCCAAACATTTAGTGAAAAAGAGGAAAAGATCAGAGGAAAGTGCGAAACGATACCAAAATACGCACTGTTTTTGACCACTTTCACCCTGAATATCGGCAAAGTTCTGTGCAATACTCGATTTGCCGGGGGGTAATTGCATCAGGTAGCAAGGAGAGAATGGATGATGAAAATTATGACTACTTTGGTTATTGGCATTGTCAGCTGTGGAACCATGTTGTTCGTGGCGGCAAGCGGTAATACGCCGGATGGATTGGACTGTACAGGTATGAAAAACGGTGTATCAGCAACGTCGACGCCAAGCGCTGAGAATCTTCAACGGGCGGTAGCAACTTACAAGGTATCTCCAAAGGCGGGGAAATGCCTCTACCCGGATGTCGTCGTTGAGTCTGAACCCGTTGGGGAATATGAAAAGTACAGACTTGGCGGGCCACGGTTTGTAACACTGACAGGCCGTACGGTATATCGATGGGGTGACTATGAAATGCAGGAAGCATTAGTTATACCCCCAGACAACATGGCCCTGGAGGTGATACCTAATGGCTCAGGCTATCGTTTGAGCCTGATCACTAAAACTGCTACAAACAAATGATGGAAAAGAGAAAATAACGAGGTTCTTGAACGTGAGTGCTTTTGAAGAGATTGAGCGGCAAGATATTGCTCTATACCCGTATGAAGTGTGGCACCCGGAAGGCAGAGAGCTAACAGGTAGTGCGCCACCGAAATTTAGCACATGGCCCGAGGCCCTAGCCAAGCAGAAGGAATGGAATAGCGACTTCCCTGGCCACATCGCACGCAAGCGGCGTGTGGCATTGTGAGTCCGGGAGGCTGGATCACTCACCGTAGCCTTGTTGGAGCCGCTGGCCTACTGAAGACGCTAAAACAGGCCACGGCCCGGGTACAGCGACAAACGCACGGGCAACGCCCCAGTGTCCGCCGCCTCCACCACCCTTTCTGCCATGATGCGCAGGCCCGATCAATGGAGGGTTTAGATGCAGCGAATATTCGCCAGAGACAAGCTTGCACTTGCCAAAAAGCTGTGCTAAAAATATATCCAATCTAGTCGCATCTTCTTTGATGCGTTTAGGGTGCTAGCTCGGTACCTAAACAACGAGCAAGCTACACTACACGGGTAGCTCGTATCCGTTAAAGGATGAATGTTCTTTAAAGGATATAGACGATTTTCATATCGTCCAGGATGATATGTAAGCATCCGCACACCGTTTAGGTGTTTGCACGTGGGTTCTCCACGTGGTGCGTTTCATACCTTCTTGGTTTGAGACGGTGGGATATGTTCTTATGTGACATATCCATGGCAACCCTTTCAGTTTTTTTAGGTTGTCTCGGCCCTCCACTTCTAGTGGTTAGGGCCTTTTTGCGTTTGCATGTTTTATGTTAACGCCTCGTGTGTCCGGCGGTTTCGACGGATGCAATGTTTAACCCTGCCCGGGCATGTTCCCGGATGGGGCTTCCTTGGGTAGGTTTACCCAAGGGAGAAAGAAAAATGTTTTCAGTCAGTCAAAATGTTGGTGAAGACACCTGGCGGTTTCTGGGTTATAAGGCTAGCCAGATGACCGATTGGTCACTCGGTCAATTGCTGAAGGACCTCGAGCAGAGGCTGGATGATCCGAGCGAGGATCTGCGCAACAGCGAGATCCATCGTGCCATACAGATTGTTGAGCGTGAGCTTGACGCACGTGCCGCATAAAGAAAGGGGGCTTTCGCCCCCTCTCTTTTTTTGTTTTGCTACGTGTTTACCAGGTGAAGTTTTGTCGGCGTGTAGTAACGCTTGTAGCGCCAGGATTCGGCGTCGTGCCAGTCCGCGAGTTCCCTATTTCCCTCGACCCTGGCGGCAGCACTCTCAAAAAGGTGCAGTACGCATAGCGCCTCGGCATCGTGGTCGTTGATGACGACCTGCTGTCCCTTACCTTCGATGACAGTCAACGGATTTGCTTTGTTTTCCATGTGATGTTCCTTTTTGTTGATGGGGATCGAGCGGCAGGCACCTTGTGTGCGCTCAGATCCGGGAATATTGGCCAGAACGTTCGTGTAACCGAACAGGCTAAAGTATACCACAGGATTTTTTGCATCGTGTCCAGCTGGACAGGATGCGCGCCAGCTCAGCGCATAACAAAACGAGTATTACCCCCTCGCGGGGCATTTACCCATCGGGTTGTCTTTCCCGATGGGAACGACATCGGATGGGCCAGGTCCTCCTCCGGCGTCGCGCACTGGTTGGAGGTGGTTTCAACCCGGTGGCGCGGCCGGAAAGGGAGGCAATATGAAGGTCCTCGATGCCATTGTGCGGATCGCGGTCCAGCTGGCTACGGCAGGTATTGTAGGCCAGCTGACGCGGATTGCCGTGACCGGTAAGGTAACGCTGGCGATGCTGGTTGTTATGATCGGAACGGCGATCACGGTGGCGGCACTTCTGCTCCTGGCCCACCGCCTTGAGAAGCACCATAAGGATGACAAATGACCTTTTGGTGCTAGAATGGAGGCATG
Organism: Cellvibrionaceae bacterium; assembly: GCA_027012915.1. Next base: position 501 of record JALUYN010000084.1, on the reverse strand, counting down.
GACATGGAACAGGCAAGACAACTTGTGGGAGAGGTTTTCGGCGCCATTGGCCTGGCGGCCAGTGTGACAGGGATGTTACTTACCCTGTTGGCCTGGGGCCTGTACTGGTGGGAATTCCGCCGACCTCACAAGTATCCGCAACGTTCGCGATCCCAGCATTCCGGACGCCATTAAGGCGTCCATCCACTACGAGCTCGACTATTCCGGACGACTGGAATAGTCGTAGCTTTTCATGAAATCCGATTAACAAGCTGCCGTTTGGCGTTTGTTTCTTCACCCGTTCAGGGCGTCACTTGCCTGGAATGGGCAATGACGTCCTTTTTTCTTTCCAGTCCTGACGGGACCGGCTCCAGTGCCTGAATCGTTCGGGTACTGGATCGGGTCCCGTGTTGGGACATATCAGGAGGTCATTATGGAGCTTCAACCGATCAGCGCGGAAGTGCTGGCAGACAAGTATTCGGCGCCTGGCGAATCAGACGTCGATGCAGTGTATGACCGGGT
>JALUYN010000083.1 GCA_027012915.1 Cellvibrionaceae bacterium | reverse complement strand
TTAACGGCACCAAGATCCGTTTTCCTCTTCTTAATAAGTTGCTCGGCCACCTTCCTGGGCATCGGTATTTCATCAATGGGCAATTTATCGTCAACTATCTTATTGATAATCACCTCGAATTTATTGGGGAAAGGCGTTGTTCTACGCCCTGTATGAGTTGATATGATCACGTTGTTAAGCGTGAAAGGAACACGAGTGAATACCCTCTCGGTTAGAGGGAAAGCTTTGTGCTCGAAATCGTACTTCCCGAAACGCGCCGTAATATCCTTTACGTATAACGTATCGGAATTGAAAGTATGTTGAATGTTCGAGATAGCCTCACGCGCTGTCACTTCGGCTGTTTTCTTTTTGAACTCATCCTGTCTGACACGCTTCCACAGCTTAGGATTCGTCAATTCTATATACCTATCCACCATGTTAACGGTGATGATCGGGGAGCGGTAATAAATATACGCCGGCAACACCGTATCCCAAGAAAAAAAGGTGACACCGCTCCCTGGTAAGGATGTATTCTTAACAGAACTATCGGTGTTAACTCTGACGAGTCCGCCAAGGTATTCGCCATCTATTCCGGCGCAACAAGATAGCAATAGGCAGAGAAGCGTTGCAGCAATCGTCTTTATACAGTTATTTGTTATGTAGCTGTTCATCATATCTGTATTTGCGTGGTTTGGAGTTTAACAGCGACCAATTTGTCACTGTGCGCTGGCGAAGGAACATCAGCCCTGGCACTGAAAATCGGGTCTTTGAAATAAAGTGGTTGTTTACCGTAAATCGCAGGATAGCCGGCGACATAGATAACCATATCGCCAGGCTTTTCGATTTCGCCGGAATTATTCTTAACCGGGCCTGGCATCCGCATACACTCATCAGGCGTGAGTAAGGGCCGTTGAACTTCTTGCATTGTCCGTGACACATGGCCAAGCATGGCAGAGGTCCGTCGCCCGCTGGTTGTAATATGCTCCTTAATTGCTGTTGTCTGACCGGTCAAACGGGATAGATGCTCTGCGGTATCAACTCGATTCGGCGGGTAGGCATTTTGTACGTGGCAATTCGATGTGATTTCTTCATCGTGGCCATAACCGGTTTCTCGACTCCGAAGCTGATTAATATCCTGACAGATGAGGTAACACTTGATGCCGTAACCGGCAAGAAAGGCCAGTGATTCTTGCATGATTTCGAGTTTGCCCAAGCTCGGGAATTCGTCCAGCATCATCAGGAGACGATGTTTATAATTTGCGACAGGCCTCCCGCCCTCGAAATTCAACGAACCTGCCGAAAGGCGAACTACCATGCTGATTAAAATACGAACCAACGGCCGTAATCGTGCTTTATCGGTAGGTCGGGTCACGATGTATAAACTGACAGGATCATCGTGATTCATGAGGTCGTTTATACGAAATTCACTCGCGCCGACATTCCTGGCGACAACGGGGTCTCGGTACAACGCCAAGTACGATTTAGCGGTTGAAAGAACAGAACCGGCTTCTTCATCGGGGCGATCCATCATGTCCCTTGCAGCAGAACCGATCGCATGATGATTAGATCCGTCGATATGGCCGTAAGTCGCCATTTCCACCCATAATTCGTTGATGTCACGCTCCGGATCTGCAAGCAAGGCGTCCACCACGGGTAAGGTGGCGGTAGTACCTTCATTTCTCGCTTTATACAGCGCGTGTAAAATAACGCCGACCAACAGCGCGAATGCAGTCTTTTGCCAATGCGATTCCAGACCTTTGCCGTCAGGGTCAACAATCAGTGTTGCCAGGTTCTGGACGTCGCCCACCTCAAACTCGGTAGCAATACGAATTTCATCCAATGGATTCCATTGCACGCTATCTGCGGCCGCAGGCTCGAAACGTAGAACTTTGTTTTTCGCGTGCAGTTGTCGCCAACCGGAAGTCAGCGACCATAACTCACCCTTAAGGTCAGTAATCACGGCGCTGGCAGACCAGGACAGCAGTGTTGGGACAACCAGACCTACACCCTTGCCAGAACGGGTCGGCGCATAAGTCAAAACATGCTCCGGCCCGCTATGCCGAAGGTAATGAAAACGACCCGATTTATCTTCCCAACCACCGACATACACAGCATCATCCATGAACTCTTTATTGGAAGACTTTTTTTTGAAAGCGTTTCCGGTTCGTGGCAGGAGGCCTGCGGCTTCTATATCCTTTTTTTCAGCCCAACGTGCCGATCCATGTAGGTAGGCATTGGGCTTGGTTGAGTTCGCAGCGACAACCTTAGTGACCGCAATAACCAATAGCCCTACAGTCGTGACCAGCATACCGACACTACCGGCCTGCATCAGCTCGTCCGGATACAAGCTGTGCCAACGTGCAGACCATCGCAGTATTGACCATGGAAAGTACAGATGACCGTAGTGTGCGCCCAATGCAGATTGATAGTGAAAGGTGTGCGCGTAGTACTCGCTGGCCGCTTGTAAACCAACAAGGACAGATAAAATTGCCAATACGGCCAGCAGCGTCCGTTGCGATTTTTTAGGCCTACGTACCTGTGGACCTATTGCTGATGCTTTGTTCGTTTTCACCGACTTTTCCCTTGGGTCGTTTTAATGGTTCCACGAGGCGTAATTTGTACGCCATCACCTATTGCAACGCGTTTTAGCCGTCTTGCACTGGCTGCGTCGACTGGGCGCACCAATATTTCGTTCGCGCGGTTTTTCAATAAGGCCAATGTAATACCGTCAACATTTCGGATGCCGGCAAAGGCCAGCATGCCTGAATGATCAGTATATCGTTTGTGTTTGAGAATATCTAAGCCTTTCTCACGCTTGCTTTCTCGCTCCGATATGTAACGCTGGACCGCCTTGTTTTCCTGGTCTAGTCCTGTCCCAGAAAGGCCCCGTCGCACAGTGTTATTTGATTCTGATCTTTGCTGCTCCATGTCACCAGGTACATAACCCGGCAATAGCACTTCACTTCCTTTGGTGAAGCGAACCACACCGAGTTCGGACAGGTTTCGCAGACGATTTTGCGCGTAGGGCGGCGGCTGGAGTCCAACGCGTTCAGCGTATGGCTTTGGTATCCCGGATTGCTGTTTATTGATTGATCCGCTTGGATGTCGTTCAAGGACTCCGTTTCGCCTATCATGTTGAGCGCTTCTTCGACTAATGTGGTGTCGGTCTTTTTCGTTTCGGTCATGTAAGTTCACCTGGGATTGTAGAGAATCATCCGTTGTAAAGTGGGTTTTGTCGATTAAATGGCGACGTAGATTTACAGCATCGGTTGTATCGATGTACCAAGATTTTTTTTTGCCATCCCAGTGTGCGCCCAGCTCTTTGGCGACGGCCTTCTCTTCGTAAGGAATATCAATATACGAGCGCTTATGACTGTCTTGTCCGAACTGGCGCGTTAAGGCTTGTCGTTGTTTCTCTAATGAAGGGTCTGCGAATTGAACCGGCTGGCCGGTAGCTGCTGCGATACGTACGACCCGTGCTTTAAAAACCGAGGAGCCGGTTAGCGTGATCTTGCCCGTGTACCTGGAAGCCGCCACACGCAATGCGGCATTAAGACTGTCGAATGACATGGCGTCCGACACATGAAGGGTGTCGCCATCATCGCGTACAATATTCTTATCAACGCGATATATTACAGTTCCGCGCTTGGTCACAGAATCCACGGGTAACGTGTCTTTTGACTTGACGCCCCCCTCCCCCTTAATGCCGTCTATCTCTGCCCGATCTTGAGCGTTGCGCACTCGTAACACGCGTAATGCTTCGACATCACCATCAAGTGCTCGTTGTTTTAACCAGTCAGCCCAGGTGCTTCGGTAATACTGCTTTCTCGTCGCAGCCTGAGCAGCCTTGTGTTTCGTATAAAAGGCTTGGAGTTCCCGTTTCAATGCTTTGTAATCACGGCGATACAGCACGCGTTTC
>JALUYN010000082.1 GCA_027012915.1 Cellvibrionaceae bacterium | reverse complement strand
AAAACCCCGGCCCTGCTCTCCGGCGCGGGCCGCTTCAATAGCCGCATTCAGCGCCAGCAAGTTAGTTTGCTCGGCAATACTCGAGATCACCTCCAACACCGCGGCCACCTCGTCGGTACGATTGTTCAACTCATCAATGCGCGCCGCCCCCTGCTGAACCTCATTACTTAGGGCTTCAATTCCCTGCACGGCGGCCTGGGCCTGGGCCTCTCCGTGACCTGCGGTAGTGAGCATAATATGGGACTGGGAAGCGGTCTCCGCGGCATTGCCTTTGACTCTCTCTGCCGAGTTGGCCAATTCTGTAGTGGACTCAGCCACCTGATCGGTGTTCTCTTTCTGACTCAGCACTTCCTGTTCGGTGGTTTCCGCCTTCGAGGAAATGGTTTGCGCCGCCTCATAAACTTGCGTGGCGTTATTCACCACCGTGCGCATGCTCTCGTTGATTTGCGCCATCATTCGATTAAACGCCCGAGACACTGAACCAATTTCGTCGTCACGTCCCACTTCCAGCTGAATACTGAGGTCGGAATTGGTAGCGATCTCCCCCATGCTGTCGTGGAGGCGACGCAGACGCTTGATAACAATGTGATCCAGTACCCAGGCCGTCAGGCTAAAAGCCACGATAAACAACAGAATCTGCACAGATCCGCTGATCAACAAGTGTGTATTGAGCTCTTTATCAGCTTCTGCCAGAGAATAGTCCACCCGGGTGACGCCCAGTACAGTGCCCTCATCGACGACATGGCAGGTCAAGCAGTTCACCCCCTGGTAGTCCGAGACTGCTCGTATCGGCTCAATCAGAGTGAGTACACGGCCCTTATCGCCCTGATAAAAAGACTCCACGCTTTCACCTGCCAGACCTCGGCGATCCAGATCATCAGTACTGCGCTCATTGGCTAAGCCTGGGCCGAAAGTCTTGCTCAGCACCTCGCTGCGAATCACACGGACATCCAGCACTTCCTCTGGCGCAATCATCTTCTCTCGCAAAATCTCACGATTGGCCATGGTCCCTGCGAGCATCATGGTATTTACGGCGTCAAAATAGGATTTGGACATACCCTGTAAATGCAGACGCGTGTACTTTTCCATCTGTTCTCGCTGAGAGCTGACCCCATACATAAGGGTAAACACCAGCACCAACAGAAAAGCGCTGGCCAGCGCACTCAACAAGAGAAATCGTATGGATCTGTCTTTCGCCATAAGTCCAAGGCTCCATCTATCAAAGAGTTCTGTATTGCCGCCTGCGACACTGTTCAATAATTAAACGCTAACAATCGCACAATTCAAGGGGGCTTTAACAGTTATCGACCCAAATACAGAATATTTAGTCCTACTGTAATAGCCACACGTTAGTTCCCGGAGTTACCAGATATCAGGGGAACCTCAGATCAAGTATAGGTGCAACATGACGCCCAATGAATCAATCGTGTACCATAGCGCCAGTTGATTGCCGGAGTAGCCTATGCCTCAGGGGCACCACCTGATAGCCTGCCACGAATGTGACTTGCTCATTGAAATGCCGGACATAGCAGATACCCGGCACGAGCTGCGTTGCCCCCGCTGTCACCATCGCATACTCTCAGGTCACAGCAATCCCGTGGAGCACACTGTAGCCCTCAGCCTGACCGGTTTGATTCTGCTGGCAATCGCCAATGCCTTTCCATTTCTGTCATTTGCCAGTCAGGGACAAAGTCACAGCATTACCCTGTACCAGGCATCCCAAGAGTTGTTTGCTCAAGGCTTCTATATACTGGCCGCCCTGGTATTTTGTTTCGTGATACTCATGCCGCTGCTGTACCTTGGGGCGATGCTACTGCTAACCACTCCCCTGTTGTTTGCACGATGCCTTAAGACCACCCCGACGCCACCGACCCTGCTGGGCGTATTTATTGACCGCCTGCTGCCCTGGACCATGACCGAAGTATTTTTGATGGGTGTGTTAGTGGCATTAATCAAAATCGTGGCCATGGCCGATATTATTCTGGGCCTATCGTTTTGGGCCTATATCGCTTTCACCATTGTGTTTATCGGCCTGTCGGGTATTGTCAGTCGTCATCGCCTCTGGCACTGGATGGAATATGGCCGATAGCTCGCAATACTCAAAGGGCTCCGCCGCCCGACAGGGGCTGGCCAATTGTCATCGCTGCCACCTGTTGAGCGAGCTATCAGCGAAACAATGCCCTCGCTGTGGTGCGCCACTGCATTTGAGATCAACTCACAGCCTGCAGAAGACCCTGGCACTGTTGTTTACTGCCCTGCTGTTCTACATACCCGCCAACATGCTTCCAATAATGACCACGCGACTGCTGGGCGACAGCTCACCCAACACCATTATTGGCGGCGTCGCAGTGTTTCTCGAACACGGTTCCTACTTTGTAGCCACAGTGATCTTTACCGCCAGTGTCATTATTCCCATGGCCAAAATCATCGCCATCCTATGGCTGTGCTACAGCGTTCACAGCCCCGATAAAATCAATCACTACGAACTCACTCGCCTCTATAGGGTTACGGAATTTATTGGCAAGTGGTCCATGATTGATGTGTTTGTGGTAGCCATCCTGGTGGCATTGATTCAGTTGGGAGAACTTATGACCATTGAACCCGGCATTGCCGCTAGTGCATTTGCCACGGTTGTCATATTAACTATGCTCGCCGCACATGCGTTCGATGTGCGCTTAATTTGGGACAAACTGGAAGATTCATGACTCACGAAACGGCCGCCGCAGAAGTTGCCCCCAAGCCCCGGATTTCCGTTATCTGGTTACTACCGGCTATCGCTTTGATTATTGGCCTGGGAATGGTCTACGACTCCTGGCAAAACCGAGGCATCTCCATCCAGATTCTGTTTGATACCGCCGAGGGATTGGAGGTCGACAAGACCAAAGTGAAATATCGTAACGTCGATGTGGGGCTGGTAAAAAATATCGGCTTCAACGAAGACAAAAGCTCCATTGTGATTGATGTCGTCATGGAACAGAGCTTTAAGGACTTTCTCAGTGAGGACAGCCGCTTCTGGGTGGTAAAACCTCGCATTGGCGCTGAGGGTATCAGTGGCGTCGGGACTCTGCTATCGGGTGCCTACATTGAAATTGCACCTGGTCAGTCACAACAGTCAGCACAGCGTTTTATCGGATTGGAAACTCCTCCGGTAACGCCTCCCAATGCCGATGGTTTGCACGTGACTCTCACGTCTCAAGGCGGCACACCTCTTTACGTGGGCAACCCGGTAATCCATCGCGGTTTTGATGTGGGCAAGGTGGAGTCCTTCGAATTTCTGCCCGATTCGCGTGAGGCCCGCTATCAACTGTTTATTCGCGCTCCTTATCACCAGCTGGTTACAAGCAACACTTTCTTCTGGAATGTCGGCGGTTTCTCTCTCAATGCCGATGCCGAGGGAATTCGGCTCGACGTATCTTCACTGGAAAGCCTGGTGAGTGGCGGCGTGGAGTTCGACGTTCCCGCTGATCTACCGATTGGCCACCCCATTCAACAGGAACAGAGCTTTGCGCTGTACGATTCCCGTGACAGTGTTAACAAACGACGCCAATACGAATATGTAGAATACGCCATGCTGGTAGAGGATTCTGTAGGAGGTCTCTACGAAGGCGCTCCGGTTGAGTACAAAGGTATTCGCGTGGGCACAGTACAAACCCCGTACGTCAAATTTGATGATCCTCGACACCAGCGTATAGAAGGCGATCGTATCGCTATTATCGTGCGTATCGAACCGGGCAGGATGTTTGACGAGGAGCAGACGTCACTGCAGGAGTTTGATACTAAATTCCGCAGCTGGATTCATGACGGCCTTAGCGCCAGCATCGAAAATGCCAACCTCATCACCGGCAGTTTGAAAGTGACCCTCGACAACAGCGATACCACCATTGATGAAATAGAGCGCTTTGGTG
>JALUYN010000081.1 GCA_027012915.1 Cellvibrionaceae bacterium | reverse complement strand
TGAGGTTGCGCAGCGGATTCCATTTTCTGCTGCAACGCCTGCCATTGTTCCTCGTCAAGATGCTGTTGCAACCAAGGCAACATGGGGTTGTTGGGATCGGTGTGGCCACTGCCAGGCAGGCCGTTTTGCGCCACCAGCTCAGCGAACTCGCTCGCCAGCTGCTCAATGGTAGACTGATCCGCCGCCCAGAACTCCTTGTGAATCGCCACCAGCATTACCGCCAGCATATTGGCCTTGACGTGCGCGTTGTGCCCCTCGGCAAGAAACTCATCGAGCCCAAGCTCGTGCCGGTCATCAATATAGACCGCTTTTACTTCCTCCCAGGCCCAATCCCCAACCAGTGTCGGGTTGGTAATCTGCCACCCCCACAGGTACTCAAGGAACTCACTGCCCATGGTTCTGGCACCGGCGTAACCATGCTCCATCAGCGGTTTTAACCACTCGGGGTTCAGGAAACGTCCGCGCAATTCCTGCCGCAATGCAGTACCCAAAGGTTGCGTCACCACCCGATTCGGATCGGAGTGATTGATGACATAGTTGTTCGGAGCTTCTCCGGTCAAGGTTTCGATACTGAGGCTAAGCCCTCCCAGATAGTCAAAGGCGTCGTTGTTATCGATCAGACCGTAGAGATTACTGGAGCGGCCGAAGTAAGTGTTTTCCACGTCGGCCAACACCGTCTTGAAAGCGTTCTGAGCCGGGCGACCAAAGCCGGCGCTACCGTAGCTGTGCCCCAGTCGACGCAGGTAGACATCCGCCAGTTCCGAGCGTTTCTCCCAAGCGCCTGAGCGCTCTGCCAAGCGGTTGATACCGGCACCATAACTGCCCGGTGCATCTCCAAACACCCGCAGGCTTGCTACTACCCCGGCCTCAGCGGGATCGCTGTCGGCAGCCAACAACTGGCGTGCCTGCTTCACCCAGTGAGCGGCCACCTGATTGTGTTGCAGCTTTTCGGAACCACCTAGCGCGTCCTTGCCCAATGGCTCAAGCGCCGCTTGCAACGCCAGAGTCAGGGCCGGGTAGTCACGGATAATGGTATCGCTGCTGGCATCGAGAGCCATCAGAGTAGCGCGATTAAGCAGGTTCATCTGTTGACCATAGAGGTCGCGAAACAGTCCCGACGTGGTGAACACCATATCGCGACGCACGCGACCATCACTCAGCGGCATGCGCTGCAGGCCTTTGACCAAACCACGGCTGTTCCAGATTGGTTGCAGGCCCAGCATATCGAGACCAAAAGCGATCATCACGCCCTCATCGCGCACCACATCGGAGGCCCACAGAATCAGAGCTTCGCGCTTGTCGGCTGACTGTGCATTGTTAGCCCGAGCATCCGCCGCCATGGCACTGCCCAGCTCCCAGGCGGCGCGGCTGGGAATCAAACTGCTGTCCAGCGCGTAGAAATTGCGCCCCGTGGGCAGACTGTCAGGACTGCGAATCGGATCGTTGCCCTGGCCGGGATCAATATAGCCACCATTGAGACCGTCTATAAGCGCCGCCATTTCCGCCTGGGGCGAGCTGACCAGCTTGTCCAACCAGTCTTCGCGTTGCTCATCGTCCTCCGGTCCCATGGAATTCAGCATCATCTGCGATGCCTTGGGGGTCCAGTCTTTGCCGTAGATATGCAGACCGAGAGGCATAAAGCGCTCCTGCAAGTCAGTCAGGTAGTGGCCGATTTCGTGCACGAGCATGTCGTCGTCCACGTCCTCAAAACCGATACCCATGATTGCCAGCTCGGACGACATGGCTTCAGCCAGTTCGTCTTTAAGTTCCAGTTCATCGATCTTTTCACGCATCTGTTGCACCAGACGTTGGGTCACCGCCTCATTCTCGCTGCCGTGCATGGCTTCGAAGCTCTCCACCAATTGGCGCAGCTGCAACAGCTGATCGTAGAGTGGCGTACTCTGCAGCGGTGGTGTCAGGTGATCCACCATCACCGCCAAACCACGGCGCTTGGCCTGAATGCCCTCACCGACACCGTCGACGATGTAGGGGTAGACGCCGGGGATATCAGCGGCGATGATGCGCGAGTAATCGTCTTGCGCAAGCCCCACAGAACGCCGTGGCAGAAATTCGTAGGTGGAGTGCCGCCCCAAGTGCACAAGGGCATCGGCTTTAAAGTCGTCGCGCAAGAACTGGTAGAACGCCAAATATTGATGTGGGGGCGGGAACGCCAGGTTAGCGTGCAGCAATTCTTCGTTGATCTCCCAGCCTCTGGGCGGCTGCGGCCCGAGGAAAACATTGCCAAACTGAATACCCGGGATCAGAATCTCTCCCTGGTAAGTCATGACATTACCGGGCGCGGCACCCCAGCCACCGAGGCCTTCAATGCCCACCTTCTGCAAAGCCACAATCACCGCGGGGAGCTCGTCGAGACAGCCTTTTTGTTTGTGCTCGAGCGCGTCCAGATAGCATTGCTCGAGTTGCTCAACCAGGGCCAGGGCGCGTTCACGTCCCGGGTGGTCCACCCCTTCCAGCAAGTGGTGCATTTCTTCCAGCGTGTGCTCCAACGCTTCCAGCCCCAGTTGTGGCTGACCTTCGGCAATGGCTGCCAGTACCTGCTCGTGGAGCAGACCAAACGGGCCATGCTGCATTTCCTGCTGTACCGATGCGGGCAACTGCTCGAACCACTGCTGATAATGTTCGGGCTGCACGCGCTTAATTTCTGAACTCATAGCCGCGAGGGCATCGGCGTTATTGGGCATGTTAACGCCCTGACGTTGCAGTACATCCAATAGCGCATCTTGAGATTCGGGAAGCTCGCCGGTGTTATAACCCGCCGCCTTCAGCGCTTGCAGTATTTGCCACAGGGAGGCGGGGACATCGAGATTGTCGGCACCGATATTATGACGCCCGGGGGGATGGTTGTAGTAGACAATGGCAATGCGCTTGTCCTGATTGGCCTGGCGTTGCAGTTTCTGCCAGCGCTGGATGCGAGTCTGCAACGCATCCAGTCCTGCCTGAGCCGCGGCAATCGGCTGCACTCGAATACCGGAAATTGGATCAACCCGACGATCACCCGCAGTGGCGATTACCAGTGGCTGACTGGCCCCCTGAAGTTCTGGCATGGCCACCTGATAATAGACTTTCTCCTGGGCCAGACCGTCGGACGACAGATGCCTTTCGATGGCGGTGCGATCGCGCAGTTTGATGGCCTTGATCACCGGCACGTTTAACTGACTCAACATCTGAGTGACCTCAGCGCGGCCTTCGCCACCACCAATCACAAAGTCCTGCAGCATAACGATGGCATTGAGGTGAATACTGGTGCGCTGATTTACCAATCGCTGTAGAGCGCGGACCGCCTCAACCCCGGCTTCGCCCCAATAGGCCAAGGCCACCAAGCAGTGGCTGTTGTTTTGCGCGTTGATTTGCTGACACAGGCTTTTGTTCAGGTGCAGGTCCGCTGGTCGACCGGAACCGGCATGATCAATAATCACCGTCAGCTCACCGGCCTCGATCACAGGGACATCGGCGCTCATCTTGCCTTGATAGAGCCAGCGCAAGCGCGGCACCGGCTGTGCAGCGGCAACTTCAATGCTGTGACCATGACGGGAGAAAAACCAGGCCATCATCGCGGCTGCGTTATCGCTGCCACCGGCCTGCCAATAGCTGCGAGCCGAAATCCAAGGCTCTTGCCCGGGGTTTGCCTGAATCTGTTGTTGCAGCCAGGGCTGGAAGTCATCAGGGGCACGGGTTTTGGCCAACGCTTTCATATGCTCATCGCTGTCGAACAGTGACTTGCCCTGCCACTGGCTCAGAGCCACCAGGCGGTGATCGCTGTTCATCAACAACAGTGAGCGAGTATAACCACGCAACAATGGCTGCAGTTGCGCCACACTGGGACCGAACAAACCCACGCCAATAATGCCTGCGCTATTTCTAATCAACCTAGCCGCTTCTTCGGGTTGCTCG
>JALUYN010000080.1 GCA_027012915.1 Cellvibrionaceae bacterium | reverse complement strand
CAGGAAACGGTCTAGTTGGGCTTCAGGCAGGGGATAGGTGCCTTCCTGCTCGATGGGATTCTGTGTAGCCATTACCAGAAACAGTTCGGGTAGCTGATAGGTATGACGTCCCACACTGATTTGGCGCTCCGCCATGGCTTCCAGCAGTGCTGATTGCACTTTAGCTGGTGCCCGGTTGATCTCATCGGCCAGCACCAGATTGTGGAAAATGGGGCCGCTTTGGAACTCGAACGTTCCGGTTTCCGGACGGTAGATGTCCGTGCCTGTGACATCTGACGGTAACAGGTCCGGGGTAAATTGAATGCGGTGAAATTCCCCTTCAATCCCCTTGGACAGATCTTTGATGGCTTTGGTTTTTGCCAGCCCGGGAGCGCCTTCCACCAAAAGATGGCCGTCGGCGAGAAGGGCAGTGAGTAGACGGTTGATCAGGTGTTCTTGGCCGATAATCTGGGTTTCAAGCCATTGCTTCAGAGAGTCCAGTGCGGTGTATTGGGACATAGTGCTGTCTTATATTTCCTTGATGTTCATACGGCGCCGGTTGCTACCCCGGGGAATGCGAAGCGGGTGATTCTACAAGGGAGCCTTCGCCCAAGTCCATGCCACCCGCTCGGAGATATCTAGACAGGAAAAACCAGCAGCGGTTCCCGGGCTTTGGCGATCTTTTGGAAAGACGGTGGCACTGGTCGCCAGCACAGCAACAATGGTCTATGCTTGGTGAGGTTACATGCGCCTCTTAATGTAGTTTCTAGAATGGTGAGCTAGAACGGTGAGACTGAATGGATATGAACACCCGGCGCACAAAAAATAATGAATAATGCCCTTTTGAGGACCTTAAGATGGATATTAGTTTGGTGGCCGCGGAGTCAAAGGAATCCCTATTGCGCCAGTTGAGCGGTTGTATCGAAGAGCGCGTGGAAGCGGATGAAGCGAAGCAGCTGATTGAGTTTTCGTCAATTTACTTCGACAAGTACCCTTTGGAGGAACTCGAAGGCAAGTCCATTAATGACGTATTTGGCAGTCTCTATTTCTGGTGGAATTACATCCAGAAGCGTGAAGTGGACGAGGCCAAACTGCGGGTGTTCAACCCCAACCTGGAAGAGGATGGTTGGTTGTGCGGCCACACGGTAATCGTGGTCAACCAGCGAGATATGCCATTTCTGGTGGATTCCATTCGCATTGAAATCAAACGCCGAAACATTGAAATCTATGCCGTAAAAAGCACGTTGGTAACCATCGCTCGAGACAACAAAGGCAATCTCCTCGAATTGCACCCGCGTGGCGGCTCGTTTAAGAACACCAAGAACAAGAAGTACCAGCAGGAAGCGCTGGTGTACTTCGAGATTAACTTGCATACCGATGAATCAGCCATGACTTCACTCTCGCGCGATATCGAGGATGTGCTGAGCTACGTCAATGCGGTGGTGGAGGACTATGAGCCTATGCTCAAAGCTTCGCAGTCGGTTTGCAAAAACCTGAAGAGCGCCGGAGATGCGGTACTGGCTGACGCCGTCAAAGAAAGCCAGTCGTTTATGAAGTGGATGGAAAATGGCCACTTTACCTTCTTGGGTTATTCAGAGTATGAGTTTTCCGAGCGCGATGGCTCTCGCTGGTTACAGGAACTTCCTGACAAGCGCCTAGGGATTTTCAGGGCCGGTAACAAAAACAATCCGCCGGTGGCTATGGAAGATTTCAACCCTGGCATGTCTCGCTTTCATCTGACGCCGCAGGTGTTGTCTTTTACCAAGTCCTCCATGAGATCCAGAGTACACCGCTATGCCTACTCCGATTACGTGGTGGTGAAACGCTTTGACAAAAATGGCAATGTGGACGGTGAGTGCCGCTTTTTGGGTCTCTATACGTCGCCAGTGTATACGCTGTCCCCGACGCTGATTCCGGTTATGCGCGAGAAAGTAGGCAGGGTAATCGAGCGCGCCGGTCTCGATCCCGTCAGTCACGACGGTAAGGCATTGCGACGGGTCTTGGAAACATTCCCGCGCGACGAGTTGTTGCAGAGTAACGAGTCAGAGTTATTTGAAACCGCTGTCAGTGTCGCCAATATTCAGGAACGCCACCTGGTGCGGCTGTTTATGCGACCGGACCCCTACGGCAAGTTTGTGAACTGCACTGTGTATGTGCCGCGTGACGATTTCAATACACAGACCCGAGAGCGTATTCAGGCGTTGATTGGAGAGGCGGTACAATCCGACGATTTGGAATTTACCACTTTTTTCTCTGAGTCGGTGCTGGCGCGCTGCCATATCGTATTCAAACTTAACCCCGACGTAGAGCTCAACTACGACCTGAAGCGCTTGGAGCGACAGGTCATTGATATCACTCGCAGCTGGGAGGATCGACTGCGGGATTCGCTGTGCGATTCCCACGGCGAAGAGCAGGGCGCGCGTTTGTTTGAGCAGTACGCCCATGCGTTTACGTCCGGGTACAGGGAGAACTTCGAAGCCCGCTCTGCGGTTCACGACATAGATACAATCGATGAGCTGACCAGCGAGAACAAGCTGGCAATGAGTTTCTATCAGCCCATTGGTGCTGAGCAGAATATGGTGCGCTTTAAGGTGTTCCACCTCAACGAGCAGTTGGAATTGTCGGACATTATTCCGCTGCTGGAAAATCTGGGTTTGCGGGTGATCGGTGAGCATCCCTACCGGATTCGCAACGCAGCTGGCAATGATGTCTGGATGCACGATTTTGATCTCAAGTACGGCAATCATGCGATCATTGATTTTCACGCCGCTCGCGCCAATTTCCAGGACGCGTTCGAATCTATCTGGCGTGGATACGCTGAGAGCGACAGTTTTAATCACCTGGTGTTGGGCGCTCGCCTGACTTGGCGCGAAGTGGCGGTGTTGCGTGGCTATGCCTGCTATATGAAACAGACCAATTTCCCGTTTAGTAAAAGATATATCGCATCGACCCTGAGCAATCATCAGGAGATCACGCGTAATCTGGTGGCGCTGTTCAAGTCCTATTTCGATCCTCGCGTGAATCAGGGTTCCGAGCGCGACCAGGAGCGTATCAACCGACTGGAAGACAAGATTATTCAGAGTCTGGACGATGTTTCCAATCTCAACGAAGACCGCATTATCCGTCGTTATCTGGATATGATTCGCGGTACCTTGCGCACTAACTTCTTCCAGGCGTTGGAGGATGGCGAGCCCAAGGAGTACATCTCTTTCAAGTTCAGTACTCGTGACATTCCCGATGTGCCAGAGCCCAGGCCCATGTTTGAGATCTTTGTGTTCTCTCCCCGCATCGAAGGTGTGCACCTTCGCGGTGGCAAAGTGGCTCGAGGAGGCCTGCGTTGGTCTGATCGACTGCAGGATTATCGCACCGAAGTGCTGGGCCTGGTGAAGGCTCAGCAGGTGAAAAATGCGGTGATCGTGCCTGATGGTGCCAAAGGCGGTTTTGTGGTCAAGCGCCCGCCGAAAGAAGGCGGACGCGAAGAGTTCATGAAAGAAGGCATCAGCTGTTATCAAACATTTATTCGCGGTTTGTTGGATGTCACCGATAATATCGTTGAGGGGGACATCGTCCCGCCAGTGAATGTGGTGCGTCGCGATCCCGACGACCCCTATCTGGTGGTGGCTGCGGATAAAGGTACCGCGACTTTTTCCGATATCGCCAATGAGATCTCACTGCAGTACAACCACTGGCTCGGTGATGCCTTTGCCTCTGGCGGCAGTCAGGGCTACGACCACAAGGGGATGGGAATTACGGCCCGTGGCGCCTGGGTTTCGGTGCAACGCCACTTCAAGGAAAAAGGCCTGAATGTTCAATCCGAGGATTTCACCGTTATCGGCATCGGTGATATGGCCGGTGATGTATTTGGCAATGGCATGTTGATGTCGGAGCACATCTGTCTGACTGCTGCCTTCAACCACCTGCATATTTTTATCGACCC
>JALUYN010000079.1 GCA_027012915.1 Cellvibrionaceae bacterium | reverse complement strand
TACGAACTTTTGTTAAGCCACAATAGCGCCACCGCGACTTTTGTTGCGCAGCTGAAAGCCAAACGCTTCGTTCAGTTCCATCAAGCCGTTGTAGTAGCCACAATCCAGATAGGCCCAGGGCTCTCTATGACGGCTGGCCGTGGCGATAACCTGACAGTGCAATGTGCCTGCATCGGCAACCAGGAAACGCCCCGGTTCCGCGGCAATCAGCGGGTTTCCCGGCAAGCTCTTGATGGTTTCGTGCAAGGCCATACGCAGCGGTGCGGTGAGGGATTCTATGTCGGGGATGTCGCGATGTATGGCGCAGGGAAAACCGCCGCCAATATTGAGCAGACGGGGACTGAGAGACCGTGCTTGCATGTATTGCAGCAACTCACGGCAGTTGTGAATGGCGCGCAACCAGCTGTCGCTGGTAGTGCACTGAGAACCTACATGAAAGGTAAGGCCGGACAGTGGCAGTTGATGCTGTGCGGCGTAGTCGATGAGTCCCCGGGCTTCATCCATGTCCACACCGAATTTGTTGTCCAGTGGCCATACGGAGCCGCGCCCATCCGTTTGCAGTCGCAGTTCGTATTGACCGTCGGGTACCCAGTGAGACAATTTCTGCAGTTCCTCCAGGCTGTCGCAAGCGTACCAGAGAATGCCATAGTCCCTAGCGGCCACGAGACTGCTCGTCGATTTGATTGGATTGCTGAACAGAATCTTGCGGGGGTGGATGCCCAGCCCTTGGAGCAGTGCGAGCTCTCCTTCGGAGGCGATGTCGAAACTGCAGCCCAGGCGATCCAGCAGGCGGATAATATCCGGGTGTGGATTGGCTTTTACTGCGTAGTAGGGATTCACCATCGGCAGTGCTCGCTGGAAACTGCGGTATTGATGGGCTATGCGCTGGCTCTCCAAATACAAGTGCGGTCCGCTGTAGCTGGAGGACGAACTGCAGATTTTCAGCGGTGCGCTATTGGTCCGAGACTCTAGAGGGCTGTGTGCCAATGGTGAAGTCATGATGGATTCCTATGGCTGCCAATCCGTAATTTCAGCTTAGGCTGGGCGGAATCAAATGTTTATATCTATAGTGTTTAAATAGCGAAATTTGTTTAGGCAATTTGTGTGGAGGGCTATTCAATATGAATACCCTGTCGGAATTGGATCAACGCCTGTTGGCGCTGTTGACCGAAAACAGCCGTGCCAGCGTCACCCAATTGGCGCAGAAGTTGGGGGTGACACGGCTCACCGTCCAGACTCATATGGAGCGTTTGGAGCGCGATAGGATTATCCAGGGCTATACCGTTCGCTGGGATGAAGGATTTCTGCGTCGCCAGGTGGCCGCACACATTCTCATCGCGGCAGATCAAAAGCAATTGCCGGTGCTGGTTAAGGCACTGGTCAAGATATCCGAGTTGAAGTCGCTATACTCTATTAGTGGTGAATACGATTTGGTGGCTGAGTTGCGCGCAGATTCCACTGAAGCGCTGGATCAGGCTATGGATCGTATGACGCAAATCCCCGGCGTATTGAGGACGTTGACGTCGGTGTTGCTGTCGAAAAAATATGAACGCTAGGAACTGTATGCCCCTGATTTTTATAAGCATTTAGACCAAGGTCGAACTGTACCTGATCAAGCACTGAGGCATGATCTCTGGATAACAGGTACCTGCGTTCACAAACTCCACAGAAGAGGTCGCTGGCGGGATGCCGTGGGAACGTGGGTGAGACTATGATGAAGCTATATACCGCCATTGAGCGGTTGTTTTTTAATTCGCTATCAAAAAAGATCGCAGGCAACGTTATTTTCCTGTTGTTACCTCATATCGCGCTGCTGTGGTTGGGGTATCAGTACGCCGACGAAATTTCGGTGTCCCTCGCGCAACTACCCGCAAGCGCGGAGCAAAAACAGCACCTTGAAGGCTTGCTGGACGGGTTTTGGCAGTGGGGTCTCTACACGGTGCTGTTCGCCATTGTTGCCGGCGTCTTCACCATTTTCTTTATGCGGCATCTGTTCTTGCGCCCGATTCGTGCGGTGACAGAGGTGCTGGCCAATATCAAGAAAAAAGACGGCGATATTTCCGCTACCTTGCCCGAATACACCTGCGATGAAATCTCCGATATGGCGCACAGTTACAACGACTTTTCAGAGAGCCTGAAGAAAATGATTGCAGAGACCAGACGGCGCAGTGTCAGCGTCGCTCTGAATGCTACCCAGTTGCAGAAGACCTTGCAGGAGGCCAGTCACTCTGTATCGGAGCAGGAGCAGAAAGCGTCACAGGTGTTCCAGTCCAGCGAGGAGTCGACGCACGCCATTAATGAAATTTCTGAATCGACAGTGACTATTAGTGGCAAAAATACTTCTACCTTGGACGAGGTGCGATTGTCTCGCGAGGAACTTCATAAAATCCTCGATCAGATTGCGGCCGTGCGAGAGCTTGCCGCAGGTTTTCAGGGAACCGTGAATCGCCTCGGAGAGAATTCCTCCAATATCAGCAGCATTCTGACCATGGTGCAGGACTTCTCTGAACAGACCAATCTCCTGGCCTTGAATGCCTCTATCGAAGCTGCCCGAGCTGGTGAGGCGGGCCGAGGATTTGCTGTAGTGGCCGACGAAGTGCGCAACCTGTCGCAAAAGGTGAGCACCGCCACTCAGGAAATCGACAGCAATATTGGCCAGATGGAAAAACTGGTGGGTGAAACTCAAGGTAGCGCCTCTCATATTTTGGAGCACATCGAGAAAACCGAATCCTATATTGACTCAACCAATGCACAGTTCGATAAATTGGTGGATGATTTTGAGGTGGTGAATGAACAGCTGACGGGTATCAGTGCCGCTATCGAAGAGCTGGCGGCCACCAACCAAAATTCCCATGAGCATGTTAACGATATCTCCAGTATAGCGTCGCGTATCAAAGGCGAAATGGAGCGCTCCCAAAATTTTTCATCCGAACTGGAAGTGTCCACCGAGGAAAGTCAGGAGTTATTGTCGCGCTTTATTATCGGCTATGGTGGCTTCGAAAGTATGATTCAGACGGCGCGGGATTGGGCGCGACGCACGACCGAAGCGATGGAGTCACTGACCTTACGTAATATCAATGTCTTTGATCAAAATTACATAAGGACCAACGAAGGGCAAAACCCTGAGAAATACGACGTTAGCTATGTGGACGCCTACGAGGCAACTATGCGCCCCCTGTTTGACAGTTTTATCAAAGAGCGCCCGGAGTTTATCTACGCCATCGCGGTAGACAACAAGGGCTATGCGCCGGCACATCACACCAAGGTGTCCAACGCCCTGACTGGCAACTTTGAGGTGGATAATCTTAAAAGCCGGCACCGTCGAATTTTTGCAGGCAACCGCGCCGAGGTGCGTCGGGCTACCCATACCTCGCCGTTTTTGTTGCAGACCTTTGTGCGTGACACCGGTGAAGTGCTCAATGATCTATCGATTCCGCTCTATATCGGTGGTAAGCATTGGGGCGCATTGATTATGGGGTTTGATCCTCAGTGTTTATTGCAAGACGAACCCCAAGCCTGAACTACTGTTCGGTTGCTTTAATCACTTCGAGATGTTGAGCCAGGATTTCCCGCAATTTCTGAAAACTCTTTTTCGCCTCGGGCCACTGCGATTGCAGCAACGGCGCATCGTCTTCCTTGGCAGCCTGTTCCAGAGTCTGCATGTGTTGCTGTAATTCGATACCGCCAAGGTTGGCAGTAACGCCTTTGATGGCGTGGGCCAGGTGTTTTGCGGTTTCGCTGTCGCCCTGTTCTATGGCGCTTTCCAGTTCTTCAATGCGGGCTGGGGTGTCATTGAGATAAATCTTCAGCAACATGGCAACGCGGTCGCTGCGCTGCTTTAGACGCTTATAGAGCTGTTCTCTATTCCACGCAGGCTTGTCAGTCGAAACCTCGTTATTGGGCTGGGGCTGGGAAGGCTCCACA
>JALUYN010000078.1 GCA_027012915.1 Cellvibrionaceae bacterium | reverse complement strand
GTGTAGCTTCCCGATATTGCAGAGAGCAACCTGTCTGCCTTCAGGCTGGCATCTGTGCCAGTTTGGGCAAAAGTTCCGGAATCAGCGTTTAGGGTTGTACCCCCTCCCCCGCTTACCTGTATGGGGATCCGGAGTGGGTTAGCTGGTTTAAGGAACTGAGTGTATAACTCTCTACTGAATCTCCCTACTTCTTCACGAGGCATTGCTTTATCCAATACCAAACCCAAGTGTACATATCCGTTGAAAGATCTTGGCTGGGCATCGTAGTCCCAGAAGTTACCAATAACAGGGCGACATTGCGCAGGATATGTCAAAGCTCCTGATCTAATGTCACTCAGTCGTTCTTCACCATCTATGAACAGGCGGGTATTGGTACTATCATATGTACCAACTAAAACGTGAATTTTATTATCGGAAAGAGCATTAGGAAGTTCTAGTGCTCCATATACCCCTCCGATAGCATTTTCAAACTGCAAGGTTCCATTACCACCCCTATCAATAAAATTCCAAGGAGTGTATGGCGAGTTTGTCGCAGTAGTTGCGCCAAAGATCGGAGCATTACCAGCAGCGGTGCCGATACGCCTACAAACGCATACCAATGTTATTTCTGATGTTGGATTGGACCACTTCTCTAAAGAGCCGCCAGAACCGTACTGTTCGCCTAGAATGATTTCCGAAGTGTCATCGTTAGGTGTACCAATACCACTTCCATGTTGCACATCATAGATAGGCTCGAATGCACTTGACGTTGGGATATGCAACTCATTTGTCGCTAAATCCCTTACCGCTCTACCTTCTGGGAGAGCTAACATTGCTATGTTTTTTGCATATTTCCAATTAGGGTCTAGTACACCATTGATAGGCTTTCTGCCTGGAACCCTGAAGTCAGGATGGTAATTCTTGGGGAGCTTCATCAGGCTTTAGGCACTACGGCCTTCGGCGTAACGTGAACGGTTGCGCCAGAATTTAAGGATGCTACGCCATCGTTTGAAATATAGAATTCATATTGCTGGCTTGCGCCGATATTCTGCAAAGGAATCTCTATAGCTACAACCTGAGCAGTTTGACCGGCATCCAACGGAAACGAGCCGACATAGCCGCCCGTATTATTACCATCTGGCGTATTTTCGCTGTTTGCTGATTGAACATTCAGTTTGCGAGCGTACAGGTTCACTACGCCGCTTGGATTAGCCGCAAACGTGCCTTGAAATACTGCAGCAGCAACCATGCAATTTTCGCTGTTGGTTATTGCTGTGGCCATTGCAGTCGAGGAAAAGCCACCGTCAGCAATGCTTGCGCTAGTAGTAATCGCGAGCGACTGAGCGTCAAAATTCTCAACCGCTGAACCTGTTCCGATAGCCATCAGATTTCACCTGCTGCGCGTTTTCTTCGTGCGTCTTGTAAGTGCCCCATTCTCAGGCTGGGGTACTTTGGTGTTTTGGTGTAAGCGTAGGATTTAACTAGATCGGCCTCTGCCTGAGTGATTACGCCACCCGCTGCAAGCCCGTCAAATGTTGGGCCAACCAGAAAAGAGTCCACGCCACCCTGATCGGGCGAGAACCATGATTTAACATCGCTATCAGTGACAGAAGTCTTTATCGCGTCCATCGCCGCCTTGCCCGATACGTCACCGATCAAGCCGTACACAGTACGCGCACTTATCATTCTATACTCGACATCACGCAGAACGTCAACGGTTTCGGCTGTCATCGCATCAAACGCGACCTGAAGATCGCCGCCCGGATCAGCATCCGCAATGGCTTTGTAATCAATCATTTCAAAAACACTCGCTTGGCAAATTCAGCCTCATAGGCTTTCTTGCAATGATCCGCTTGGCGGAAAAACGTCCTGAAGAACCAGTTGATAGCTTTGCGTTGACTGCCCCAAAACCATCCGCCGAATCGGTGATTACGCAGGCGATATGAACGACCAGATACGGACTCATCCGCATTGCCCTGATACAGCCACACATTGACTGATTGGGTGGCCCAGATCAGTTTCTGCCAAATCAGCGCATCGAAGATGGCTGGCCCCCATTTCCGGAGAGCCGCCCCCCATGCTCTCAGCGTCGGCGTCTGCTCTTTCAGCCAGGACTTAAAGCCTTGATCATCCATTCGCTGATTCATACTCAACCCCAGGGGACGCTAACGAAATAGCCAGCACCCGCGACCAAGCAGCCCAAAACAACAACCTTGCCCCAACGCCACAACAGCGCCAGATCTTCAACAATCGATAGTTTCATGTTCTGACTCTCTGTCTGCCCGCTCTATTTGCTCTTTTGCTCGAGCATAGGTTTCAGGGTGGTTTTCTTTGATGTACTTCCACGTCTCACACCGGAAGTTCAAATCAAGCATGTACGCGAACAACTCATTGAACTCGTACTGTAGAACCTCAAGGCGTCCTTTCAGGCTTATTGGCTCTTCTGCCATTACCCGATCCTTGCCGGTGTTCGGCTGGTAATTTGTATTTGAAGTGGCTCACCGGGGCGGTAGAACCCAGGAGTGAAGTTGGCAAGCCACTACAGATACAAACTAAAAAGCCCGACACTGGGGAGAATCGGGCTTTTCACAGGTTTTCTAAGGCTCAACTTGCGGATAAAAGGATCGCCACTCCTACCAACCGGCCATTTACGATGACTGCCAGGCCGGATAGTCCCATTTTCCGACAATCAAAGCGGTGCGTTTAAGGCTCGCCAGCCTTTCAAACTTTCGGCTTCGAATCGTGATACCTGGCTACCGCATGCGAACCAAAAAAGAAAATTGATATAGCCGTTACAAGCCCGCCAACACTCAACGATGTCGCCAACCTAAACCACACGGCTGACCACTCAGCCGATATGGGGTACGTCATGCCGCACATAAACAGCATCAGCGAAAAGAACTTGATAAAGAAGACCGCTATTTCACGCCGAGCCTTCGACCTGTCTGTATTTTCAGCAAGGGTCTCAACAACAAACTTCCGAATGCTGTCCATTGTCTCTTTGTCGTAGGTGGCGCGCTCCTGATCGGTAAACTGCTGATTGCCAACCCAGCCGCCAACTTTTGTCAGCAGACCATTATCCTTGTCGAAAATATCATCGACAGTCTTTGGTTTGGCGGTGAACCAGCTCCAGAAACTCATGCGTCACCCCACCATGCTCCATCGAGCCTTATAACCACGAGAATCCAAATGGGTTCTGTCAGAGTACCGACCAATACCGCACTCTGGATGTTTCGATTCGTAGTACTTCGCAACCCTTTCAGGATCGATCTGTTCACCGGTATCACGAAAGTAGAAGCGATGATCAGCACCACGGGCCTTAATGTGCCAGCTCTTGCGTGACGCACCAGGAGTACGTTCATTCTGATCACTGCAGCGATTGCCGCCACTGATTTCAACCCGAACCGCTCTCCCCGAGACTCTTTCGAAGTGGTCTGCTGCCCCTTGGATCCAGGCAACAACTTGGTAATCAATTGTGTTAAAGCCGCAGCCACAATCACATTCGAACTCGTGACGGGACAGGTTTTTTGTTAAATCGCCCATTACCGGCGAACCCCGTTCAGCTCACGCTCAATCAATTTATCGATCTTCTCTTCAATTCGACGATTATCCGCCTTCTGTTCTTCACGGATTTTCTCAAATCGTTTCGTGATCTCTCGAGTTTTGTTGTCAGTCTGGGTTTCTACACGAATCAGGCTCTGCTTAATGTGGACCTGCTCTTGGCGAACTATATCTACCTGATTTTCGAGCCCGGCCATGTACCAGATCACGCCAAACGCAACAGACAAAGTAGTCACAATGTGTCCTACCGAAACGGTTTTTTCCAAGTGCCAATCGGCCATGTGTCGTTCCTTGTTGTCGAAAGGCAGAAATAAAAAAGCCCCGGCTGAATTAACAACCGAGGCAATGAGAGAGATTCCATGAACAAACCCCAGAAACGAAAAAGCCCAGGCATTGGGGAGCCCGGGCTTTTA
>JALUYN010000077.1 GCA_027012915.1 Cellvibrionaceae bacterium | reverse complement strand
ACCCAGATTGGCATCGACGCCTTCTTCGGCCTTGCGCTGCAAACGCACCAACACATCAGTTTCGGAACCGAAATGTACTACCACTGCGTTTTCAAAACCCGCCGCCTGTAATTGCCCTCGTATAACTTCCAAATCAGCAGGCGATTCGTAGCCCACTTCAATTTGAGTTCCGCCGGTAAAATCCAAACCCAGCTGCAGGCCCTTGGTGCTCAGTGACGCAATAGCACTCAATAGCAGTAGAATGGAAAAAATGGCCGCCAGTTTGCGGCGTCCCATAAAATTAATCACTTTTTGCTCAGACATATTCTTTGCCTTTGTAAGCTTTCGTCTCTTAGACAACAGCTTGATTTGTTCCGGTTTAATGATGTCGGTGTAGCCTGGCCACTCCGACACCGTTCCAGTCACTTTAGATCCAGAGTTTCTCGACGCGACGACCACCATAAATCAGGTTCACGATAGCGCGTGTGCCCACAATGGCTGTAAACATTGAAGTTAAAATACCAATCGACAGAGTCACCGCAAATCCCTGTACCGGACCAGAGCCAATGGAGTAGAGAATCACAGCCACAATCAACGTGGTGAGGTTAGCATCAAGAATGGTGACGAATGCACGGTCAAAACCGGCGCTAATAGCCGACTGCACTGGCAACCCGTTTTTCAACTCTTCACGCACTCGCGAGAAAATCAGCACGTTGGCGTCCACCGCCATACCCACAGTCAACACAATACCTGCTATACCGGGCAGAGTCAGGGTAGCTCCCATAATGGACATACAGGCCACCAGCAATACCAGGTTTATCACCAAGGCGATGTTGGCAGCGAAGCCAAACACTTTGTAGTAAATCAGCATAAAGATAAGTACCAGAGCCAGGCCGATCTGCACTGAGGTTACGCCCACTTCAATATTTTCCGCCCCCAGAGAAGGGCCAATACTGCGCTCTTCCACAAAGTACATGGGAGCAGCCAGCGCACCGGCACGCAGCAGCAGCGCCAACTCAGAAGCTTCGCCAACATTGTCCAGACCGGTAATTCGGAACTGCACGCCCAGACCGCTCTGAATGGTCGCGAGACTGATAATGCGCTTCTCCACAATTTGCTCTGGAACGGCAACCTGTTCGCCGGCTTCGTTCACTTCGAAGTTCATTTGGGTCTTGTACTCGATGAACAAAACACCCATACGGCGTCCCACATTGTTGCGGGTGGAACGGTGCATCTTGGTACCGCCAGCGCTATCGAGGGTGATATTTACCTGGGGCTGGCTTGTCTCACTGTCAAAGCTGGATTTCGCATTGATCACGTGATCACCGGAGAGAATCATCTTCTTCTCCAGATAGGCATTGCCCCAGCGACGCTGATCCACTTCGTTTCTGAATTCAAAAGACTCCTTGCGAGATACCAGCTCAGACGGTTTGGCTTCCAGTCTGAACTCGAGGTTCGCTGTCTTGCCGATAATACGCTTGGCCTCGGCGGTATCCTGTACACCAGGCAACTCTACCACCACGCGATTGCGACCCTGGCGCTGTACCAGAGGCTCGGACACACCCAACTCGTTTACGCGGTTGCGCAAGGTGGTGAGGTTTTGGCTCACCGCGTAGTCTTCCACTTCGCGAATCGATTGCTCGCTCATGGCCAAAGTCAGAATAAATTCACCATTTTGATCTTCGGTGGTTCGCACCAGGTCCGGATATTCCTTACGCATTGCGGCGTTGGCGTTATCCCGTACTTCGGCGGTTTTGAATACCGCGCGTATTGCGTTGTCCTGCAGTGTCACCTTGCTGTAGCGCAGCTTTTCCTTGCGCAGCTTGGACTTCACTTCGCTGACAGTGCCTTCCATACGCTTGGCGACAGCCCCCTCGGTATCCACCTCAAGCAGGAAGTGCACACCGCCGGCCAGATCGAGGCCCAGCTTCATAGGCGCCGCGCCAAAGCTCTGCAGCCACTCCGGCGTAGTCGGCGCCAGGTTCAAGGCCACTACGTAGTTGTAACCCATCGCCTTCTGAATCGCCGCCTTGGCCGCCAACTGCTGCTCGGCATCGCGCAGACGGATCAGCGCCGACTTGCCATTGGCCTCTTCGTCAAAGTACTCAATACCGGCTCCTTCGAGAGCCTTGGTGACTATCGCCAACGTTTGCTCGTCAATAACAGTGGCGCTGGATTGCCCCGATACTTGAATCGCGGGATCCGGCGCATAGAGATTAGGCGCTGAGTAAATAAAACCCAGGGCCACAATCAGCAGCACCATCAGGTTCTTCCATAGGGGGTAACGATTGATCATCTTTACGGTTCCAGAAGGCGCGAAGCCTCGATCTTCTAATGGTTAAAGCCTTGTTTTGGCAATGCAGCTCACGTTTTTAGCCGTCATTACCGCAAAGCGGAATGACGCCGTATTTGTTGGTCTTCAATGAGCGATCTTGCTTATCTTGGGGCTATTTATAGTTTTTAAATACAAAGCGCAGCATTATACGCAGGATTTTTTGACCTAGTCAGCAGGTCATGTATGCCAGGGGTCGGAGTAGCTTAGCTAATCCGACCCCTGAATAAGACAAACTTCCCTACTCATCCAATTCCAGTGGCGGCACCTCACGCCCCTGTTTACCATAAAACTCTTTCAAAAAATCATCGAAGGTGTCACTGGAAAGAGCTTCACGCATTTGCGCCATCACCGTCTGGTAGAAACGCAGGTTGTGAATGGTATTGAGTTGTCCACCGAGCATTTCACCGCATTTGTCCAGATGGTGCAGATAGCTGCGACTGAAGTTGGTACAGGTGTAACAATCACACTCAGCATCCAGCGGCCCGGTATCGTGACGATGCTTGGCATTGCGGATCTTTATTACGCCAGTACTGGTAAACAGATGACCATTGCGAGCGTTGCGGGTGGGCATCACACAGTCAAACATATCCACACCACGACGTACCGCCTCGACGATATCTTCCGGCTTGCCCACCCCCATCAGATAACGGGGTTTGTCCGTGGGCATGCCCGGGGTGGTGTGCTCGAGCACCCGCATCATATCTTCTTTGGGCTCACCTACCGATAGGCCGCCAATGGCAAAACCATCAAAATCGATATCTTTCAGGCCTTCCAGCGACTCGGTACGCAAATTCTCGTACATCCCCCCCTGAATAATGCCAAACAGGGCCGAGGGGTTATCGCCGTGAGCGTCTTTACTGCGTTTGGCCCAGCGCAGGGACAACTCCATGGAGTTCCGGGCCTCCTTCTCGGTAGCCGGATAGGGAGTACATTCGTCAAAGATCATGACGATATCGGAGCCCAGATCCCGCTGAACCTGCATCGAAATCTCCGGATTCAGCTCCACAGGACTGCCATTGATGGGAGATTTGAAGGTCACACCTTCCTCAGTGATCTTGCGCATTTTGCCAAGGCTGAACACCTGGAAACCACCGGAGTCGGTGAGAATAGGCCCCTGCCACTGCATAAAATCGTGTAAATCTCCGTGGGCCTTTACCACTTCCGTACCCGGGCGCAACATCAAATGAAAGGTGTTGCCCAGAATGATGTGGGCACCGATTGCCTCGATATCCTTGGGCGTCATGCCCTTCACTGTGCCGTAGGTGCCCACGGGCATAAACGCCGGCGTCTCTACAGTGCCGCGAGGAAACTTCAAGCGGCCGCGACGAGCACGCCCCACCTGTGTATCCAGCTCAAATTTCATAAAACATTCGCGGCTCATAGATCTTTGCCCTCGCGGCTCGGCAGTTGTTCTTGGGTGGCATTGGGGTTACGGGTAATAAACATGGCGTCACCGTAGCTGAAAAAACGATAGCGCTCGGCCACCGCCTCATCATAAGCAGCCATAGTGTGTCGGTAACCGGCAAAGGCTGATACCAACATCATGAGCGTGGATTCCGGTAGATGAAAGTTGGTTACCAGTGCATCCACTACCTGATATTCGTAACTGGGATAGATAAATATATTGGTCTCACCCTGATACGGG
>JALUYN010000076.1 GCA_027012915.1 Cellvibrionaceae bacterium | reverse complement strand
AGAGACCACCAAAGCCGGTGTCGTCTCCCCCATATTGCTGCCCGATATTGCCCTGCTGGATGCTGAACTGACGCTGGGGCTGCCGCCTCACGTTACAGCGGCCACGGGCATTGATGCGATGGTGCACGCCATCGAGGCCTACACCAGTATCCACAAGAAGAACCCCTACTCGGACATGTTGGCTCGCGAAGCGCTGCAGCTTATGGCGGCCAATATTGAAACCGCCACCAAGGATGGTCAGAACCTTGAGGCCAGGCAGAATATGTTGCTGGGTGCCTGTCTTGCCGGACAAGCCTTCGCCAATGCCCCGGTCGCCGCTGTACACGCCCTGGCCTACCCACTAGGTGGCCACTTCCACATTCCTCACGGTTTGAGTAATTCCTTGGTTCTACCCCATGTTTTGCGTTTTAACGCCGAGGACGCGGCCGAGCAATACGCGGAACTCTACGATGTCATTAAGCCTGACAATACCGAGACCAGCGCCATCGACAAAACCCAGGCGCTGATTGCCTATCTTGAGCAACTTATTGAGACCCTGGGCCTGCCCAACCGCCTGCGCGATGCCAAGGTTACTGAGGAATCACTCACTACCCTGGCGTCCGACGCCATGCTGCAACAGCGTCTGTTGATCAACAATCCTCGCGAAGTCGGCGAAGCCGATGCCCTGGCCATCTACCAAGCCGCCTACTGATTATTCAATTGAGAGTTAACCATGAGTGAAGTACTGACCCGCAAAGACTTTGGCTTTTTCCTGCCCATCACCACGCGCTGGATGGACAACGACATCTACGGCCACGTAAACAATGTCACCTACTATTCCTACTTTGATACCGTTGCCAACACCTACTTGATCGAGCAAGGTGGACTGGATATTCACAACGGCGACACCATTGGTTTTGTGGTGAATTCCCATTGCAACTACCACGACGCCGTCACCTACCCGGAAAAAATCGAGGGCGCACTGCGCGTCAATCGACTGGGCAACAGCTCCGTGGAATACGGCATTGGTATCTTTAAGGAAGGCTCTGATGAAGCCTCCGCCAACGGGACTTTTACCCATGTGTTTGTGAAGCGTGAAAACCTGCGCCCAACGCCTATTCCAGAGCAACTGCGTGCAGCACTGGAAAAACTTCTGTAAATCCAGACATCCACTAGTGTCTACAGGCCCTAGGGTCGGAGCAGGCAACCTACTCCGACCCTTTCACCGCTCCGACCCTTTCACCGCTCCGACCCGTCACAAACAATCTCCGGCGCCGATAGTCTTAACAAAACCATTCAATCACATTGATTCCCAAGGACCACAATGGCAACCTTGATCTCTTACTCCAAAAATAAAAACTGAAGGAAGTACCCAGTAATGAGTCAAGACACACCAGCCGCGGAGAGTACCGCCAATTCAACTCAGCCCCCTACCGTCAACATCCCGCAACTGGTGGATCTGACCGGTGGCATTCTTGGAAAACTGCTGATTTCCGCCAGTAAAGATAAAGCGAAACACTTGTTCAAAGACCTGAAGAGCGGTTCTGTAGTTGATCTGGGTGAAATCACCGCCGGCGAAAAACTGAAATTCAAATTGAAGTTGGCA
Source organism: Cellvibrionaceae bacterium (assembly GCA_027012915.1). The sequence continues at coordinate 2,414 of JALUYN010000076.1, read as the reverse complement.
ATGGATTACAGCGAGTTTGTCGGCCCCGGCTTCAATTTCGATGTATTTCAGGCCTCGCTCAAGCAACTGCTGGGTGGCATCGCCCCACGCTTGAAAAGCAAACAGGACCTCAACTTTCGCACCAGCGAACAAGGTGGCATTCTGGTTGGCGTGCCCGGTGTGATACAGACCGGTGAACAAATCAATGTACTGATGCTATGTCTGGAAATGGGTACAGCCGGACAGGTGGGCATTCAACTGATGTATATGGACCCAACTCAATTTGTCGCACAGCAATAATCTCGACATTGCTGGGGGCGCATGCCGGCGCTCCCAACAACCGATCAAACGCTACTGCTGAACCGGAAACTTCTCCAGCAAAAAATCAATCAATACCCTCACACGTTTGGCCCTTTGGGTATTTTTGTGAAAATAGACGTAGAGCCCGGCAACCGGGCGCCAATATTCTTCCAGTATTGGAATCAGCGTCTCGCCATCCAACAAATCCCCCACGATAGACTCAACCAGCCCACCGATACCGACACCCTTGATGGCGGCATCCACCACCAAATCTGTATCGTTAACAATAAGAGCCTGGGGCATATCCACCGTAATCTGCTCGCCGTTCTTCTCCAACACCATCGGCGCCAGTTGATTAGATGCTATGAAACGATATTGAATCAACTTGTGCTGTTTTAGGTCTTCTGGTGTTTGCGGCAGGCCATAGCGATCGGCGTAGTCCGGTGACACAAAGAACGCATCACGCATAACAGGGATCAAAGGCCTGGCGATCATACCCTCTTCGATTCGGTCACCGAAACGAATCCCAAGATCAAAGCCTTCTTTGAGAATATCTACAACGGCATCCGATACGGATATTTCCAACTGAATGCCCGGGTACCGGTGACAGAATTCCGCATAGACTGGCTTTACAAAATGCTGGAAGACAAACCTCGGTAACGTCAGGCGGACCTTCCCCGAGGGTACTTTGCTGAGATCACTGACACTCTCCAACGCATAGTTGAGATCTGCTATGGAATCGGCCGTGTTCTCGTATAGTTGCCTGCCCGCCTCAGTTAGCTCAATTCGCCGTGTGGTTCTCGTGAACAGCGGCAAACCCAGGTGGTCTTCCAACCCTTTGAGCGCATTGCTCACAGAGGGAGAGGCGACTTCCAGTTTTTGCGCAGCCCTGGTGATACTGCCTTCGTTGGCAATGGCGTGAAACATCATCAACTGGTTGAACGTGGATCCTTTCATAAGCTGCTAAAAACCTGGTGCTCTATTATTAGGAAATTCCTAATAATAATTTATACAATAATCATCTAATCGTTACCAATCAATCCATCTACACTGCACCTCAATCAATCACGAGCCACGCACAAGAGGTACATAATCATGAGTAATGTCGTTGTAATTTCCGGCCACCCCGACCTTCAGTCATCAAACACCAATACCGTCATTCTGGAAAGAATTGCGCAGGCGCAAAAAAGTGTGTCAATTCGCCATCTGGATCAGCTCTACCCGGACTATCAAATTGATGTGGCCGCTGAACAACAAGCACTGCTGGATGCCGACATAATTATTCTGCAGTTTCCCTTTTACTGGTACTCGATTCCCGCTCTGCTTAAGAAGTGGATCGATGATGTGTTCAGTTACGACTTTGCCTATGGTTCGGGAGGCGACAAGCTGCAAGGAAAAGACTTTCTGCTGTCGTTTACCATCGGCGGACCAGAAGAAGAATACAACGCGCTGGGCCATAATCACTTCGAGATAGGACAATTCCTGCGCCCCTTGCAGCAGACCGCCTATCTGGCTGGTATGAACTTTATTGAGCCGGTCTACACGCATCGAATGATATACATCCCTGACGTTTACAATGAACTTTCAGAAGTTAAGGCAAGGGCCGAAGAGCATGCAGCTCGTCTGATAAATACGGTAAGAGAGTTAGAAAACTCTCCGGCCCAGCGCATTCATCAGTTTATGCAAAAGTGATTCAGTGACATTGATGCCCTTGAAGAAGACTCAACTTCATTCACTAAGCGCTTGGCAGTCGATGCAAAAATGCTTATGCCCGGAGGCGAGTTTATCGGGCATAAAGGATTCCGAGACTGGTACGCGTGCGCTCGACGCACGTTCAAACCCAATGCTCAGTACCATGTGAAAGAGATAGATATCGATGCGGTTACCTCTGGCAACCACAAGGTAAAGCTCAAAATTGGATTGCTCGCAGAGACCTATAGCGATTCAGATTTTGGCGGGGAGAACATCAATATGCTGGTCAACGAGGCAGGGCTGGTCGAATCATTATGTCTAGGGCCTGTTAACACTAATTCTGATGCTTCTGTTGCGTCTCAAATCGCGCCAATCTAGGCGCGAGAAGCGAGTTTAGTGGTTCTAAACGAGCGACGAGCAACAACGAGTGGCGCGATTTGAGG
>JALUYN010000075.1 GCA_027012915.1 Cellvibrionaceae bacterium | reverse complement strand
TTAGCACTGCCGATAAGGCTGGGTTAAGCAATCGCGAAACCCAGCCTTTATCAACGATCAACCTTGAGACAAGAGTTCACGCAAGTCGATCAAAGCAGCGTTAGCTCGTGAAATATACGACGCCATTACCAAAGAGTGGTTGGCCAGAAATCCGAAGCCACTGCCATTCAGAATCATCGGACTGTATACCGCCTCCTGAGTCGCCTCCAGCTCGCGAATAATCTGCTGCAAGCTCACCAACGCATTTTTCTTTTCCAGCACATCGGCAAAGTCCACCTCGATCGCCTTCAAAAAATGCAGAATGGCCCACGTACTGCCACGGGCCTCATAGAAAATGTCATCAATTTCCATAAACGGCGTTTTGACTTCCATTTCTTTAGGGGCGCGTGTTGACTGCCCGGCGCGGCTTTCATTGGCAAGATCCGTATTCAGACGCTTTTGACCAACACTGGCACTAAGGCGCTGAGACAAACTGCCCAGGCGGGTTTCAACAGTACTCAACCAGTAGCGCAGATTATCAGCCCGCGCAAAGAACTGAGCATTGTGCAGATTGTCGTCCTGCAAACGCGTTAGGTAATCCTTAAGGTATTTGATGCCCTCGCGATATTCCGACTCCGACGCCGGAATGGCCCAGCTATCATGATCAAAATTAAAACGGGATTCGGCCAGAGCCAACGCGGTATCTTCTGTCGACTGCGATTGCGAACGGCTGAATGCCTCGCGCATTGCCTTACTCATGTCACGCATTTGAATCAATACGCCGTACTCCCAGTTGGGAATATTGTCGAGCCACACGCCAGGCGGCATTACATCGTTAGAAATAAAACCGCCGCGCTTATCCAGTAGGGTTTCTCCCACCTTGACCATCGTCGCCGCCGACGCCACGCCAATGATCTTCTGCGCCTTACCCGATTGCTGCTGCGCTACCAAATCTCGTACCGAAAAGGGTTTTGGCTCCGAGCTCCAGTAGATACCCATCGCCACCGCCACCAGCAGATACAAAGACACAATGGCAATCGACGCTTTCAGCCAAACGCTGCCATCACGGTAGTCGTCTCGCCAATCCGCCACGTTCTCATTAAGGCGCTCCATACGTTGCGAAAACCAATCACCTATTGCCATAGCTATCTACTCACTATCCTGTCTATATCACTTAATAAGGGAATGCGGCATATTAGGGCCTGTTAACACTAATTCTGATGCTTCTGTTGCGTCTCAAATCGCGCCAATCTAGGCGCGAGAAGCGAGTTTAGTGGTTCTAAACGAGCGACGAGCAACAACGAGTGGCGCGATTTGAGGCGCAACCCGAAGGGCTGGGCCTATTTTCGCTCCCAGCTGCGTTGGAATTCGCTTATTTAGAATGACTAAATGGCGCTCATTCCGCCTGACTGGGAACAAAAATAGTCTCCAGCAGAAGTATCAGAATTAGTGTTAACAGGCCCTAAGGCGCCGCCTCCGCAATTATAACCTCGATACGCTCACCGGAGGACGACACCAACACCAACTGTCGCGACCCGGCCCACGGCTGCACGCCAAACACCATAATATGCAAGCCGCCTGGCGCCATACGCAGGATCTCGTTGGGCGCCAGTGACAAACTGTCTACACGACGCATGCGCATCATACCCTGCTCATGAGTGTGGGTATGAAATTCAGCCTTGCGCGCCCACTCCACATCGATACCGTTAAGCACCAGGGCCTCCGAACCAGTGTTCTTCAGCTGAAGATAAACCGAAGCCACCGACTGCCCTGGAAGCGGCGCGCGCCACTGCACATCTTGCACCACCAAATCGTTCGCACGAAGCTGACCTCCTCCCAAAAGAAGCAAGCCCAAGAGCACTACAGCAAGTGATGCTTTGTAAAACTTCATAACAACTACCCGTCACGGAGTTTGTGGTTTTGCCAGGAAATACCCCTGACCACCATCGATTCCTACCTGCAACAGTGTTTGCCACTCGGATTCACTTTCAACACCTTCAGCGAACAACTGCAAATCGCAACTGTGAGCAATCTGCAGCAGTGATTTCACAAAGAACTGGTTGTCGAAATTGTCTGCTATACCCTGCACGAAGCAGCGATCTACTTTCAAACTATGCAGCGGCATACTCTGTAAATAATGGAAGGCCGATGCACTGGCGCCAAAATGATCCAGCGACAGACCGGCGCCGCACTCCTGCAGCATCCTCGCAAACTCCCGAACGGCTTTCTCGTGGGCGACCAATGACTGCTCAGGAAGTTCGACCACCAAATGGCGAGCAAAATCCTCGTGACGCAACAAGAACTGTCGCACCCACTCAACAAAGGCTTCATCGACAATAGAACGCGGAGATATATTGAGGCACAACGCCTCTCCCCCACTACTGCCGAAGAACTCACACAACTCTTCGATCATCAGGCGATCAATATCAACCAGCAAGTTGAAGCGCTCAGCCATGGGCAGAAACACTCCCGCGGCCAACAACTGATCACCATCGCGTAACCGACACAGAACCTCGCGATGCAACACACGACCAGATTCACGGGAAAACACAGGCTGCAATTGAAAACTGAAGCGGCGATCAGCGACAGCGGCCTGCAGAACAGCGCGCCACTCACCGGCGGAGCGCACCTCCTGTTCATTCTCTGAAACAGCAAACCACTGCACGCCGCTTTTGCCGAGATGCTGAGCCTGGCGCAGAGCCATATCCGCCTGTTCCAGCAGACTATTGCCCAGCATAACCTGATCGGAAAAAGACACCCCCATGTGCAACCGCAACTCTTCTGCTTCTGCAAACCAACTCACAGACAAGGCATCAGACAACACCGTTTGCAACTGCTGTTCGGCCTCAACGCGCTCCAGCATCGGACAAAAAACGCAGAGGTCAGCGCCACCACGACGAGATAACAGCGCACCTTTAACATCGCCAAAGTGGTTTTTGAGAACCTGCGCTACATCTTTTAAACACTGGTCGCCAGCGGCTCGACCGAAGCGATCATTAAACGACTGCATACCACTGAGCTGCGCCAGCAGTAGAATTCCAGCACTGCCGCCCTGCTCGGATTTCATAAACGCGTCGAAGCGTGAATCGAAATCCCGCCGATTGGACATCTGTGTTACCGGATCCAGATAGGCCTGACGGTGCAGGCTTTCGGTAAGTTCAATTTGCTCCTGAAACATGGCCTGAATCTTCTTTACCATGCGATTCATGGCCATCACCATGCGTTTCAGTTCTGGCGTGCGCGGCAAGGTTTCTTGCACGGGAAACTCGCGGCGACAGATGGCATCCGCCTGCTCTTCAACCTTGCGCAATGGCTGCAACAGGAACTTAAGCCCCAACCCGGCCACACCGTAACTCAGTACCGCAGTTACCAGAAATAGCCACAACTGCTCGTTAAAAACGCGCCATAGATCGCGATAGGCGTACCCCGGATGGGTAACCACCTTAATTTCCCCCAGACGAAACCAGCCTGAAACAACCTCAGATTGGCCAGTGGGCAAAGGCAATTCAATCAGTTCCACAAACCACTCGGGGACGCCTTCCAATAAAATGGGCTGCTGACGAACGACCTCAATATCGCCGGAAAGACTTTTGTAGCTGATTTCGCGGTAGTAGCCGCGATCGAAGACCACATCAATTAATGAGCCGATCTGGGCCTCATCTTTATCCTGGGCGACATGGGAGACCGTTAAGCCCAGCGATGTAGCTGTATCCTGAGCATGAACCTGAATCTGTTCAAAAATATTGCCGCGCGCATTGAATACGCTCACAAAGACATTGCCGGCCATCAGGCAAATAATAAGAAACGTAATAGCCAACACCAGCTGTCGATACAAAGTCACTGCTTGCTTCCTTTATCCTGCACACTCCCAAAGAACGGGCACTCATTGCGGCCAACCCCATTTGGCGACACAACCCGCAAACACCAAGAATGAAGTGCCGCCTTCATAATAGCAACTCAATAAATAGGGGGCAGTAAAACAATCCTGGGAACGGTATCGATTTTTATATCCCCACGAATACGCTGACCA
>JALUYN010000074.1 GCA_027012915.1 Cellvibrionaceae bacterium | reverse complement strand
ACCCATACCTGTCTTACTGACCCAAACGTGCTGGGCAGCCAGATAGGTATCGAGAGTGAAACTGTCGACGATTGGATTATTCTTGCTCAGCAGGCAACTGAAATCGTCGTACCAGAGTGTTTTCTGGTGAAAGGATTGCGGCATGGTATCGAAACGGTTGATCACCATATCCACCTTGCCCTGCTCCACATCCAGAAAACTTACGTCACTGGGGGTCATAATATCGAGAGAAATTCCGGGTGCCATGCGGCGCAATTCGGTCAGTACTGCTGGTATCAGGGTCGACTCGGCGTAGTCACTGGCCATAATACGAAATACACGGGTACTGTTTTCTGGATCGAAACTGCGTCGCGGCTGCACTGCGTGTTCGATCTCTCCAAGGACTTTACGAATTACCGGCTCCAATTCCTGAGCGCGCTCGGTAGGCGTCATACCCTCACTGGTTCTTATTAATAGAGGATCATCAAAAAGATCCCGCAGGCGCTTCAAACCGTTACTCATCGCCGGTTGACTGATCCCCAACTGATTTGCCGCCTTGGTTACGTTGCGCTCGCGCAGCAAAATATCCAGATAAACCAAGAGGTTAAGATCCACTCGTGCAATATTCATATCAGAAATACCGAATATAGAAACTATAAATTAGCTAAATTCTGTCACAAAAACTAGACTTTGTCTCGCTCAGGTGGGGAAGCGCACCTCCATCCCGCGTGGAACCACCAGTACTAAACACACTTAATGTTAGGAAGGACTGAATATGTCTACTCTGAACGCCGACATCCAAGCTGTAGCTGCTCTGAAAGAAGCCGCTGGCAGCCCATGGGACGCCATCAACCCAGAATCTGCTGCTCGCATGCGCGCCCAGAACAAATTCAAAACTGGTCTGGACATCGCCAAGTACACCGCTGGCATCATGCGTCGTGACATGGCTGAGTTCGACAAAGACAAAACCAAGTACACCCAATCTCTGGGCTGCTGGCACGGTTTTGTTGGTCAGCAAAAACTGATCTCTATCAAGAAGCACTTCGGTACTACCGAGCGTCGCTACTTGTACCTGTCTGGCTGGATGGTTGCTGCTCTGCGTTCTGACTTCGGTCCTCTGCCTGACCAATCCATGCACGAGAAAACTGCTGTAGCTGGCCTGGTTGAAGAGCTGTACACCTTCCTGCGTCAAGCTGATGCACGTGAGCTGGGTGGCCTGTTCCGTGAGCTGGATAAAGCTCGTGAAGCTGGTGATACTGCTAAAGAAGCTGAGATCCAGTCTCAAATCGACAACCACGAAACTCACGTTGTACCTATCGTTGCTGACATCGACGCTGGTTTCGGTAACGCCGAAGCTACCTACCTGATGGCTAAGCAAATGATCGAAGCTGGTGCTTGCTGCCTGCAGATCGAAAACCAGGTTGCTGACGAGAAGCAATGTGGTCACCAGGACGGTAAAGTAACTGTTCCTCACAACGACTTCCACGCCAAGCTGCGCGCTCTGCGTTACGCCTTCCTGGAGCTGGGTGTAGACGACGGTCTGATCGTTGCCCGTACCGACTCTGAAGGTGCTGGCCTGACCAAAGAAATCGCTGTTGTTAAAGAGCCAGGCGACCAAGGTGACGTTTACAACTCTTACCTGGACGTTGAAGAAATCGACGTAGCTGACATGAACGAAGGCGACGTTGTATTCAACCGTGGCGGCAAGCTGGTTCGTCCTAAGCGTCTGCCTTCTGGTCTGTACCAATTCCGTCCTGGCACTGGCCACGAGCGTTGCGTATTCGATTGTATCGAAGCTATCAACGCTGGTGCTGACCTGCTGTGGATCGAAACTGCTGTTCCTACCGTGCACGAAATTAAGGGCATGATGGACGAAGTTCGTAAAGTTCACCCAGATGCGAAGCTGGTTTACAACAACTCTCCTTCTTTCAACTGGACTCTGAACTTCCGTCAGCAAACCTACGATGCGTGGGCTGCTGAAGGTAAAGACGTTTCTGCTTACGATCGCGACAACCTGATGAGCGCTGAGTACGATGACTCTGAGCTGTCTGCTGTTGCTGATGAGCGTGTTAAGACCTTCCAGGCTGACACTTCTCGCGAAGCGAACGTATTCCACCACCTGATCACTCTGCCTACTTACCACACTACCGCCCTGTCTGTTGACAACCTGGCGAAAGAGTACTTCGGTGAGCAAGGTATGCTGGGTTATGTTGCTGGCGTTCAGCGTAAAGAGATCCGTCAAGGTATCGCTTGCGTTAAGCACCAGAACATGGCTGGTTCCGACCTGGGCGACGACCACAAAGAGTACTACGCTGGTGAGAACGCTCTGAAAGCCGGTGGTGCTAAAAACACTTCTAACCAGTTCAGCTAAGTTGAATTGAGTTAAGTGTTTAAGAAGAGGCGGCCCTAGGGTCGCCTTTTTTTGTGGTCAAGGATGACCTGGCAGATACGTGCTCCTGCAATAGCTGCACTTCCGCCATCCTTGGCGGTCGCATGTCGTCGAAGGCAAGGACGTAGATAAGCGACACCTCTCAGTATTGCACACAGGTTAGTCCGTAAACCAAACCGAAGGCCCTGCCAAACAATCTTTGTTAAACTACGCATTATCTTTATTGAATTATTTTGAAGGTTACCTTTCATGAGCGATATCCCAGCCAATTTCCAAGATTCCAAAGAGCTTTTAAGCGAAGACGGCTTCGCCACTGGAACAACCTGGTATCACGGCACCTCTTCCGGCTTGATAGCCTCCATTATGCTCGATGGCCTGAAACGCTCAGGCGACAAAGCCATGAAGCAGGCAGCCAAGCAAACTATGGCAACCATCGGCAATAGCTACACCGAATCCTTCGAACCCGTTTTTCTCACCCAGAGTAAAGAACTGGCGCACTACTGGGCGCAACTGGCGGTTCGCAATCGCGCGGTACGTTTTGAAGCCGAAGAACAACCGGCAATAATCGCTGTAAACCTGCCCGACGAACTCAACTCGGCTGTACGCCCTGATGTAGGTGCTGCCGGTTTGTTAATGGTCAAAGAAGGCGAAGCCTATATGGCCTATGTTGCAGGCCTCTATGAGAAATCAGGATTCCCAGCACCGGAAATTGATCTAATGAAAGCCGATCGCATGGACTACCTGAATAAACTGGGCATGGCCTACTATGACAAGGATATCGACGCACAATACGTATCTGAAGTTTCCGCCGGCTAATTAAATTCTACGGCTACTCGTAAACGGATGACCGTATACACCATCGGCTACGCCACCAAGCCCATCGCTACATTTACAGAACAGCTGAGACACTACAAGGTTTCAGCTGTTTGCGACGTGCGCTCCGTCCCCTTCAGCAAACGCTTTTTTGACTATCACCAGGACGCGATAAAAAAGCACTTAAGCAATGCCCAAATTCGCTACGTGTATCTTGGCAACGAGTTGGGCCCACGCTCAAAGAATCCCGATCACTACGACGAATGCAATCAAGTGCAGTTCGAAACACTGATGCAATCGGAACACTTTCTCAAAGGCCTGTATAGACTCAAAAACGGTCTCGAGCAAGGGTTTACATTGGCACTGATGTGCGCCGAGAAAGACCCGGCAACCTGCCACAGAAGCTTGCTGATCGGCTACGCGGTGGCGCGTTTGTGGAAAGAAGAATTGATGCACATTACCCACGAAGGTGAATTGGAATCACAAACTCATCTTGAGCGCCGCTTAAAGCAACTGCACGGACTTGACGACGATCTGTTCGCCTCGGAGCAAGACCTGTTGCTGCAAGCTTATCGTAAGCAACTGAAAGCCACCTCGTATATCAAACCCACGACAACGGATCCCAAACAACTTAAATAGATGCCAGCCCTGCGGAAGCTTCTGTCATGTGTTCAACGGAATAATCTGCCTGGGTAATCAAGTCGACACCGCATTTCAAATCCGAAATCCAATCGAGAAACTGACTCATGGACTCGCCCTCAAAATAGCGACCATGCTGCGGCACAATCTTCTTCACATCCATACCCCGAACCATATTAGCCCACAACGCAC
>JALUYN010000073.1 GCA_027012915.1 Cellvibrionaceae bacterium | reverse complement strand
GGGGGAATATCCAGGTCGTTTGTTCATAGGCTAATTCTCTCAAGAAAATTAGCCTCCGACAAAGCCGGGGCGATTCATTGAGCGATAACGCAAAAGCACTCCAGTACGCTTATATCTCATCGAATAGCCACGCTCTGGGCGAGAAAGACAAGATGTTGTACTCGTCGGATGGATCTGTTTATTCCGCGCTTCATGGCGATTACCATCCGATGTTTCAGACTTACCTGAGCGAGTTCGGTTATTACGATATATTCCTCGTAGATATCACTAGTGGCGATGTGATTTATTCGGTCTACAAAGAGCTGGATTTTGCTACTTCTCTGACCAGTGGACCTTATCAGAATAGCGGAATAGCCCGGGTGTTCGCCAAGGCGAAAAACCTGGGTAAAGGTGAAGTAGCGATCGATGATTTTGAGCCTTACACTCCGTCCTACGAAGCGCCAGCCTCATTTATTGCTACTCCTGTTTTCAGTGAGGGCAGGGCCATTGCTGTGTTGATTTTTCAAATGCCGATTGATCGAATCAATGCTGTGATGACCTATGAGGGACAGTGGCAGGCTCGTGGCTTAGGTGACTCCGGAGAGACCTATATCGTTGGCGCAGACAATCGGTTGCGTAGCCAGAGTCGCTTTTTGTTGGAAGACAAAGCGGCGTACCTCGACGCGCTGCGGTCGGGTGGAGAAAGCGATTCCATCGTTCGCAGAATTGATGTTAAGAATACTTCGATCGGGTTGCAGAGCGTAAACTCCGAATCAGCACGCAAAGCGCTGCAGGGAGAATCCGGTTTTTCTATTGTTACTGACTACCGAGGTGTGTCCGTTGCGTCGGCATACGCTCGCTGAATATCAACGGCGTTGAGTGGGGGATGCTTGCAGAGCTGGATGAGGCGGAAGCTTTCGCAGTCCAGGAAACTATGGTGTCGAGTCTGATCAGCTATTCGCTACTGGTAACTGTTGGAGTCGCGGCGCTGGCTTGTATTGTTGCTTACTATCTAGCGTCCTATCTGACTAATCCTATTATTCGTTTGAGCGAATCTATTAACTACTCTGCGAAAAATCTCGATACCACTGTTCGGACCGAGGTCAAAGCCACTGCCGCTAAAGACGAGATCGACGAGTTATCTCAGGCTTTCAATCTGATGATGGACAAGTTCAATAGCGCCCTAAACGAAGTGTCGTCCAGTTCTGAATCGTTGAATACAGAAGCGGAAGATCTGAGCGAGAAGTTTGCCCAGGTTATTAAGCAAAGTACGCTGCAAACAGAATTGACGATTCAGGTCGCAACCGCCATTGAGGAGATGTCGGCAACGTCTGAAGAAGTGGCAGCGAACGCCAATCACACCTTTGATTCGAGTGCACAAGCGGTTAAAGAGAGTCAGAAGGGGCTCAGTATTGCCGGTGATAACGTGAAAACCTCTCAGAAGTTGGAAGTTGCTATGACAACTACACAGGGAGAAATTGAAACATTGGCTGAGCAGTCCAGCAATATCGGATCTGTTTTGGATGTCATTCGGGCCATTGCAGAACAAACCAACCTCTTGGCTTTGAACGCTGCCATTGAAGCCGCTCGAGCCGGTGAGCAGGGCAGGGGATTTGCAGTTGTAGCTGATGAGGTCCGCTCATTGGCACAGCGCACACAGGAATCTACGGAAGAGATTCAGACAATCATTGCCAGTCTGCAACAAAGCACCAAAAGTTCGGTTGCTTCCATGGAAAACGCTCACCGGATGGCAGAAGAATCTACAGGCAAGACAGCCCAGACCAGTGATGCGCTAACCAATATCAATGGCTACATAGAAAATATCGAAAGCTACAACTCACAGATGGCTACAGCTGCCACCGAGCAGAGTGCAGTTGCTAAGGATATGGCTGGCCAGGTGAGCGATATTACCCAATTGTCTGAAGACAACAGCGATTTAACTTACAGTGCGGGCGATGGCGCAAAGAATGTAGCTGCAGAAGCCGTGAAACTGCAGAAAATTGTTAAGAAATTTGTGATCTAGCCTGAGCGATAAGCTGTCCGCGGGCGCAGCTTTCTATATTCACAAATCGGTTTTCACCCACTGCACGACGGAAAAGCCCGTTTCTTTTGAAGCGGGCTTCTTAAATTTGTTGGCCAACACCTGTTTTCAGGACGTTAAAGTGTGGTCCGTCATTGAATGGCGAAATCTCCCGGCAGCTCTGCTGGTATACGGGGTGATCTTTTACCAGGTATCAATACACGGACGCTTTTTAGCTTGGCGCTTGGGAGGCACTGGCGTTGCTGCTAGCGCTCGTAGAATCCAGGCGCGAGATTCCTGGGGGTCAATCACAGCATCTATTTCCAGAAAGCTGGCCATGTTTAGAGCTTTGCCCTGATCGTAGACATATTGCACCATGCGATCGAATGCCGCCGATCGCTCGGCTTCGTCTTCAATGGCGTCGAGTTGTTTGGCTGCTCCCAGGCGGACTGCACCTTCCACGCCCATGGCTCCGAATTCGCCTGTGGGCCAGGCGGCAGTCAGTAAGGGGTTATGGAAGCTCCCTGCGGCCATAGCTTGCGCACCCAAACCGTAGCCCTTGCGTGTTACCAGTGTTATATAGGGCACGGTGATGCTTGACGCGGTGACAAAAATGCGGGAGATATGACGAACCGTTGCCTGCTTCTCAGCGTCGGGGCCCACCATAAATCCGGGGGTATCGCACAGTGAAATTATGGGTAGATCGTGAGCGTCACACAGCTGCATAAAGCGAGCGATTTTATCACCGCACTGTGCATTGATCGCGCCGCCTAGGTGTGCCGGATCGTTGGCAAGCAGCCCCATAGGCTTGCCTTCAATACGAATCAGGGAGGTAACAATACCCGGGGCAAACTGACGTCGTAATTCCAATACCGAATCAACGTCCGCAAGATTTTCGATGAGTTGTCGCACGTCGTAGATCTGTTTGCGGTTTTCCGGGATAGCGTGGCGTAACAATCGCTTATCGGAGGCTTCCCAATGTTTCTTTTCTCCTTGGAAATAGGAAAGGTATTTCTTGGCCACTACGGTTGCCTTGGCCTCATTTTCTACCACCACGTCGATGACGCCATTGGGAGACTGTACGGACACTGGTCCGACCTCCTGGGCACGGTAGCTGCCGAGTCCGCCGCCTTCGATCATCACCGGGCCACCCATGCCCAGCGTGGCGGATTCCGTGGCAATAATGACATCGCATACACCCAGCAGAGCGACATTACCGGCAAAGCAGGGACCGTTGGCTATACCAACTGTCGGAACCAATCCGGATAGATCTGCCATAGCGGAAAAGGTGTGGCAATCGAGACCTGCTACGCCTACAAAGTCGGTATCAGATGGACGGCCACCGCCACCTTCGGTAAAAAACACTACGGGCATGCGCCATTGTTTAGCCAATTGCAAAACGCGGTCGGTCTTTTTGTGGTTCATTATGCCTTGTGTACCGGCAAAGACGCTGTAGTCGTAGGCCAGGGCGGCACATCGTGCGGCTTCTTCACCAAATTCTTCGGCATTAATGGATCCTGTACCAGCAATCAATCCGTCGGCGGGGCTGATGTCGATGAGTTTCTCTGTGTCGTGCCTTTTGCGCTGTGCGGCCAATGCCATTGCACCATATTCATTGAAACTGTTGTCATCCAATAAGTCGATGATGTTTTCTCTGGCTGTGCGCATGCCCCTGCTGCGACGTTTTTCTACAGCTTTTGGACGGTTTTTGTCTTCCAGTTTTTCGTGACGTTGAATGACTTCATTCAAGTCCTCGCGAATCACGTCGAGATCTAAAGTTTGCTCGGCGATGGCTGTGGACGCGGCATTGGCGTCCGCTTCGATCAGAATTAGGACTTGCTGCTTCGCAACTACGTCACCCATTTGACAAAGAACCTGAGAAACGTGACCACTGCATGGCGAGTGCACGGGTATTTCCATTTTCATCGCTTCAATGCAGGCAATGACCTGGCCTTTTACCACCTCGTCTCCGGACGAGGTTTGCAGGTTGACGATGATGCCACCGGAGCTCGCTTGCGCAGCT
>JALUYN010000072.1 GCA_027012915.1 Cellvibrionaceae bacterium | reverse complement strand
TGGGCCTGCCCAATAAAGATGACGTTAAAACCGGCATTATTACCTACAAAATTGCTGCCCACGCGGCGGATCTCGCCAAGGGCCACCCAGCAGCACAGCGTCGCGATAATGCACTCTCCAAGGCGCGTTTCGAGTTCCGCTGGGAAGACCAGTTCAACCTGGGGCTAGACCCGGACACCGCCCGTGAATACCACGACGAAACCCTACCCAAAGACTCCGCCAAGGTAGCCCACTTCTGCTCCATGTGCGGGCCGAAGTTCTGCTCCATGAAGATCAGCCAGGAAGTACGTGACTACGCCAATGAGCACGGCCTCAACGGCGATCAGGAAGCGGTAATGAAGGGTATGGAGGAGCAGGCGGAGAAGTTTCGCCAGAAAGGCAGCGGGCTGTATCAGGAAGTTTAAACTTCACCTCACGCTATCAAAACAGCACCCCGTCGAGAAGACGGGGTGCTGGGGTAACGGGATTAGGCTATTGGTCACATACTCCATACGTCCTGGGTCGGGAGTAGCCACAAGATACCTAAACAGAGTATCGCGGTGACCTGAAACACCGCTGTCAATTGCCAAATCTCGGCACCAAGCCCGGCAAGGGTGGGCGATATCAGTTGACCTGCAGAAATAAGAAAGAAGGTTAGACCAAAGCCAGTGGACGGAGCTTCTGGAAAGCAACTGACACTCCAAATACCGTATAACGCCGTAATAAGAATAAACGTAGCGCCAAACAAAACCGCCGATAGCGTTAGCATCAGTATCCCGTCACTCGCAATGGTGAGTAAAGCTATCGAGGCAGCTATGGCCAGCGTCGCCCACTTCAATGCCTTGGTCAGTCCAAAGTGAGTCACCAGTTCTCCGGCCAAGCCGCCCGCCACGCCGGCAATGCCCACGACAATCCAGAATATCACCCTACCTGTATCAGAAAGGCTTTTTTCTCCCGCGATCAACTCAACAGAGAACGTCCAATAGATTGAGGTTACCAGCCCGAATAGAAGCGCACCCAGCAGTAGGCGACGCACCGAACTATCTTTCAACTTGCGTCTCACAAGGGTAAACATAGGCTCCTGGGAGGCGCCCGGTTTCACTCTGTTTGAGAGCTCATGATTAGGCGCATTGCCCGGCATTATAAAAAAATTCCACAGCGTGGCGATCAGCGCGATAAATGCAAAGCACAACCAAGCCAGTTGCCATTGAGGGCCCGCAATAAGGGCCAATGGGCCAGAAACCATCACCCCAAAACTGGTGCCGGAATTTATAATGGCGTAATAGCGGCTTTGCTTTTCAGCGAGACAGAGTTGCTTGATAGCATCAGAAAGCGGTGGATACGCCAGGCCTGGACTACAACCGGCAAGCGTCACCCCCAATGCTAACCATACCGGGTTACCCGCCAGCGCGACCAACAGCATGCCCAGCGTTGCGGTCATGCCACCCAATATAATCGGCATACGCGGATTAAAATGGCGAACCAGCAGCGGACTCACCAACGTGGCCAGCAGATACCCCAGATAGGAGGCACTGCCAATCGCACCGACGGCCGTTTGGCTTAAATTGAAATCATCCCTGATAGCGGGCACGAACAAGCCATAGGTATAGCGCGACAACCCGTAGGTAGATGCCACAATTAACAAGCCCGCGCCGACAATATTGAAGGCAGAGTTACGCACTAGTAAGCTGGAGAGAACCATATTTCAGGCCTTTCAATTCCGCAGTGTTAATTGATAAGCGACAGTTTGATCGCCGCTAAAAAACTCCTTAACTATTTGAAAATCATTTTCTTTTTTGCGTGCAGCGCGAAACTGATCCTTAGTATATTTAAGGCAACAGTTTGTAAGCAGGTAACGATGATGATCAAATAGCTTATACGGTATGACTGTGGCTGCAGTCATTACTGGACCTAGCTCAGTCTCAATTGGTGTCAGGAAAATCCTATGTTGACCTGCTGGCTTAAGCTGAGCCCGTTCGCAGATTTTTTGGGAAAATTGTTTCATTGGTTGTAAGCTATAAAAATCAATTATTGGTTTCCAGCCAGCCAAACTAGAAAGCTGCATCTCGGAAAGCAGCAAATCACCTTTGCTAGTTAACTTTTTAAGTATCCTCAACATTTTCCTGGGCAGTTCATTTCCTTCTTGAAATCCCATCATAGCAACTACTGTAATACCGTCATGAAAGCCGAAACTGGAAGACTGCAATTCGTTGTAATCGTTAATTTTATAACTAAACCGTTGTTTACCGACAACCGGTTCCAACGCCAAACGCATGGCTTTCTCTGACTCTGGATTAATATCCAAACCAATATAGCTTGTTAAATCCACACCATTTCCAATTAATCTTTTTATTATAAGCTCTGTTTTATAGGGCTCAGGACCAATTTCAATGTAGCGCACCGAAGCGCCATTGACTTTATGAGAAATGTAATCAGCTGTACTTATTAAGCTATCATGAAGGGAAGCATTTCCGGAACGATCAGCACATATCCCGTTGCCACTTACAGCCATTTTATTGAGTGCTGCCATATACCCAAAGACATCTTCTAGAGATGAGCTACCTGCATCTCTGTCATTCTCTGATATTGAGTATTTGCTAGCATTACTAACAGTATCAATCTGATCAGCAGATAAGGGAGTAAAACAACCCAGAGAATCTCGAACAATAACCTCCAGGTTATCTTCATATTCTGTACCATTCATAGGACTGCTCCACTACGATAATGAGAAAGAGTTTTCATAGACGTCTTCATTGCAGAGTCAATCGGCCAATCCTGCATAAAGTTTTGCGCTTGAATAATGGCACCGTCAAAAAGTGAGTAAATAGTATTCACCAACTCGTCAAATACCTCGGGCTCCATCATGGGCCGATATTCATTCAGCACATTATTGGCGACAACTTGTCTTACACGCTCTTTGTGATCACGCACGAGAGCCCTAACCGGACTCTTTTCATCGCTGAATTCCCCAGCCATATTAATAAAGCCACAACCACGGTAGCCTTCTTCGCGAATCTGGTCGTACCACATGGTGTACATAGCGGAAACCCGCTTCTCAGTTAGTTGATGCTGAGAAATTCGCTCAGTTAGCTGTTCAATCCAGCGTTCTTCGCGCTGCCTAAGCCAAGCCATGGCAAGGGCCTCTTTGCTAGGGAAATGCGTATAAAAACTGGCCTTAGCAACCCCCGACTCGCTGATAATCTGATTAATTCCCGTAGAACAGTAACCTTGGCGAAAAAACAAACGACTGGCAGCCTCAATAATGCGTTCGCTAGGCCGTGAGAGTGAAGATGGATTATGCGTCACTATTAAACACCTCCGTACAGACAGGTCTGTCTAAAACCTAGATGCCAATATCCTGAGAGTCAAGACCTAAACGAAAATCAGGAAACGTTGATGGGAAGCATGGGCGATGGAT
The DNA here is from genome assembly GCA_027012915.1 of Cellvibrionaceae bacterium. The sequence continues at coordinate 642 of JALUYN010000072.1, read as the reverse complement.
GAACTGGCAGAGACATTTCGCTAGGTAAGGAAGGTAGCAAAAACTGTGCCCATTCGTACTATAAAAGCGAAACTAGTCAATGTTTTTGGAATAATGGTGTTTGTACCATCACCAGGAGAGCTTCCTTTACACCCACTTCGAGGAGATCTGCGAGATCTGCAAGCAGTACGACGTGGCGTTCTCCCTCGGCGATGGCCTGCGCCCCGGCTCAGTGGCGGATGCCAACGACGAAGCGCAGATGGCAGAACTCAAGACCCTCGGCGAGCTGACCCATATCGCCTGGAAGCACGATGTGCAGGTGATGATCGAAGGCCCTGGCCATGTGCCCATGCACCTGGTGAAAGAGAACATGGATAAGCAGCTGGAGTACTGCGACGAAGCGCCCTTCTACACCTTGGGACCGCTGGTAACCGATATCGCCCCCGGCTACGACCATATTACCTCGGGCATTGGTGCCGCGATGATCGGCTGGTTTGGCTGCGCGATGCTCTGCTACGTCACGCCCAAAGAGCACCTGGGCCTGCCCAATAAAGATGACGTTAAAACCGGCATTATTACCTACAAAATTGCTGCCCACGCGGCGGATCTCGCCAAGGGCCACCCAGCAGCACAGCGTCGCGATAATGCACTCTCCAAGGCGCG
>JALUYN010000071.1 GCA_027012915.1 Cellvibrionaceae bacterium | reverse complement strand
GTTCTGATGGTCGCTCCAGCGGCGGAAATTGCCGAGCGCGAGCGCCAGGAAATTGAGACCAAGAAGCAACTTGAAGAATTGGCTCCTCTGCAGACTGAGTATATTCGCATCCGCTACGCTAACGCGCGTGAGCTCTTTGACTTGTTCAATGTGGATGACGAAGACGGTGCTGATGATGATGGCACCAGTACGAAGAGTATCTTGTCGGAGCGCGGCAGTGCGATTGTAGATGAGCGCACCAACTCGATCATTCTGACGGATACTGCAGAGAAAATTTCCGCATTCCGTAAATTGGTAGATCAGATTGATATCCCCATTCGTCAGGTGATGATTGAAGCGCGTATTGTTATCGCTGATACGGATTTCAAGAAAGAGCTGGGTGTTAGAATTGCCGGTGATTTCGCTACCTCCTCCAAAAACGGCAAACACAAATATGAAGCTACAGGCCGCTTAGAGGGTTTGGTTAATGGTGATGGCGGTGGTCCTGAGGAGGTCTTCCGCGATACAGATGGCGATGGCATATCTGATGATGAACGTAATTTGACAGATTCTAATTTGGTTGATCTTGGTGTTGCTGATGCCTTTGGTGCGATCTCCTGGAACATCATTACCGACAATGTGCTTTTGGGTATTGAGTTGAGCGCACTGCAAGAAAATGGTCTGGGTGAGATTGTTTCGCAGCCCAAAGTAATCACCGGTGATAAGCAGGAGGCGCATATTCAGTCTGGTACTGAAATTCCTTATTTGGAAGCTTCTGCCAGTGGTGCGACATCTACCTCATTTAAAGAGGCGGTGTTGGAGCTTCGAGTAACGCCGCAGATTACTCCTGATGATCACATTATTATGGATGTGTCGATCAACAAGGACTCCGTAAGCTCTGTTACAGTAGGTAATATTCCTGCGATCGATGTAACAGAATTGGATACTCAGGTGTTGGTGGGCGATGGTCAGACCGTAGTTCTGGGTGGTATCTATGAGACTGAAGTGGTTGAAGGTGAGAGTAAGGTTCCTTTCCTGGGTGATCTGCCTTATCTGGGCCGACTGTTCCGCAAGGATATCAAAGATGAAGAGAAGTCCGAGTTGCTGATCTTTATTACTCCAAAAATCCTTACTGATGGTTTGATTAAGTAAGTTCATGCAGACCACCATTATCCTTGTCGGCCCCATGGGGGCCGGCAAGTCTACAATTGGCCGCTTGTTAGCGGGACAGTTACACCTTCCTTTCGTTGATACTGATCGAGTTATTGAAGAGCGCACTGGCGCCGATATTCCGTGGATTTTTGATGTGGAAGGCGAGGAAGGGTTTCGCCAACGTGAGAGCGCTGTGCTTCAGGATGTGTTGCAAGGGCAGCCGGTAGTTTTGGCTACGGGGGGCGGTATTGTGTTGAAGCCCGAGAATCGCACCTTGATTAATCGCTTTGGCAAGGCGTTCTATTTGATGGCGTCGATCGATCAGTTGTTGGAGAGGACGGCGAAAGATAAAAAGCGGCCGTTGTTGCAGGTCGATGATCCCGAGGCAAAAATACGAGAGTTGATGGAGTTGCGCGATCCCATTTATCGCGAGGTTTCCGACTACGTTGTGAAAACCGATCGAAGAAGCCCTCGAGCTGTCGCTCAGGAAATTGCTAGAATAGCCTCCGGCGAAGCTTGACCTTATCTTGTCGCAAGCAAGGCCATTCTTACAAAAGTATTTCTTGTTTTTAGCATTTCCAGTCGTGTGGTAGGTATTTATGCGTACGTTAAATGTCGATCTTGGTGATCGCAGTTATCCCATTTTTGTAGCGCCAGGTGTGTTGAATCAGCCTGAGTTGCTGTTGCCCTATATTAAAGGACAGCAAGTCTGCGTTGTTACAAATGATGTAGTGGCGCCGCTGTATCTGGATAAATTACTGGCTCTGTTTCCGGCTGAAATGTTGGTGAGCACGGTGGTGCTTCCCGATGGCGAGTCCAACAAAACTCTAGACGTACTATCCTCGATTTACGATATCTTGTTGCAGGATAAGCACAATCGAACCACGACGTTAATTGCTCTGGGTGGCGGAGTGGTTGGTGATATGACCGGCTTTGCTGCCGCGAGCTATCAGCGTGGTGTCGATTTTATTCAGGTTCCGACGACGCTGTTGTCGCAAGTTGATTCTTCCGTTGGTGGTAAGACGGGAGTAAATCACCCTCTCGGAAAAAATATGATTGGCGCTTTTCATCAGCCCAATGCGGTGCTGATCGATACCGACGTGTTGCAGACTTTGCCGCCGCGGGAGCTCTCCGCAGGTATTGCTGAGGTGATCAAATATGGATTGATCGCAGATTTTGAGTTTCTCGAGTGGCTGGAAAGCAACATGCCTGCACTACTGGCGTGCGAAACAGAAGCTTTGTCATATGCTATTGAGCGCTCCTGCGACAATAAAGCCCAGGTGGTTGCGGCGGATGAACGGGAGGGCGGTATTCGCGCCATTCTGAATCTCGGACACACTTTTGGTCACGCGATTGAAACTCATCAAGGTTATGGGCAATGGCTTCATGGAGAAGCGGTTGCCGTAGGTATGTTGATGGCTGCGGACCTTTCCGCTCGTGAGGGATGGATCTCTCAAGAGGATGTTCAGCGGATCAAGGTGCTATTGTTGGCGTCGAATCTGCCGGTGGCTGTACCTGAGAACATGTCCGAAGATGATTTTTTGGATCTGATGGCGGTGGATAAAAAAGTTCTGAGCGGTAAGCTGCGGTTGGTGTTAATGACATCGCTGGGTGAGGCTGTGGTGACTGAGAAGTTTGGTCTGGAGAACCTCAGGGCAACGATTCAGGCCAGTTACTGACTGGAGCCTGTTAAACTACTATATGGGTGAGATGGGGGCGTGGTTGTGAATGTGGAATCGGACATATTGACGGATCCTCTTTCTCGCTTTGGTTTGCATTGTGATCCTTTTGACCCTGCGTCTTCTGAGCCAGCGTTTTATTGGGGAGCAGGGCGTGGTCAGTTGGTGGAACAGATTGCCCATTTTGGTCAGTTTGGTGTTGGAGTATTGGTGCTCGAAGCTCCCAGGGGAGTGGGTTCCGAAATACTGATGCAGCAAGTTGAGTCTCAGTTGGAGGCATCTTGTTGCACTATTGATGCCGATACCTTGCAGGAATCGGCAGAATTGTTTCGCCGTCTTTTAGAGCATCTGGAGCCAGAGCAGGCGGTGGACTCCCTTGGCGTGAATCAGGTATTGGCTGAGTTGCGACATATGTTGTCTCACGGTCTGCAGGGTGGCCCGGTTATGTTGGCGGTGCGCCATGCGGATGCACTGGATGACTCGGTGGTTAATGGTTTGGCAGCGCTCGTGGCTTCGCTTCCAGATACACAGGGGCTGAACTTTAAAGTGCTGCTGTGGACTGAAATGTTGGCCCGCAGTCGTTACGAAAGTCTTGAGCTTGGTAGTGGTCTCTTCAATAGCGTATCAATCAGGGCATTGGATGAGACTGAGACTCGCGAGTATGTTGAGTGCCTTATGGGTGCTGCTGGCTGGCAGGGAGAACCAGTATTTTCTGAGGCGGATTACGCCACTTTGTGGCGGCAGTCGCGTGGAATTCCAGAAAAAATCAACGCCTTTGCTCGGGCGCTATTGCTTACGGCTGTTCCCGAATCCGAGGTGGAGTCCAAAAGGCGGGTGGCGGTTCCATTGTTTTCGGTCGTCGCATTAGCTGTTCTTGTGGCAGTCTTAATGATGCTGTTCTTTTATCGCGACGATACGAAGTCTGACGTTGGTCCGATTGTCCTTGCTCAGGATGAAAGTGGGCAGCAAGCAGTTGTTGCTCCGTTTGTGGATGAGAGTCCAAAGGTGATGGTGCCGCCGGTTCAATTGCCTTCTTCTTCGGTTAGACAAGAAGTTGAAATGCTGCAGGAAAACAAGATTGATGAGCCGTTGGTTCAAGTGTCCAATCCTGTTGAGCCTGTTGAGCCTGTTGAGCCTGTTGAGCCTGTTGAGCCTGTTGAGCCTGTTGAGCCTGTTGAGCCTGTTGAGCCTGAGAAGAATGCTGCTCCGTTGGTTGTTGATGTGGCTGAAGTCAAAGCTTCTGATGCTACGACTCAAAAGACTGGCCATTATTTGCTGGAAATCCCTGATAATCAGTATTTCTTGCAGGTGCTAGGCGCGCGCTCCAAGGCTTCGGTTAGTGGTTTTATTGCACGACAGGCTAATCGTGATAGTTTACATGTATTCCAGGGTGAGCTTGGTGGCAAGCCGTGGCATGTGGTGCTTGTTGGCCCTTATGAAACTCGAACCGCGGCGCGTTCGGCACTGAAAGGCTTGCCGGCTGAGCAGCGCGATCTTAAGCCTTGGCTCCGATCCGCCCTAGAAGTGAAGCAGCAAATATTGGAAGTTCGTGCCAAATAGCAGATATTCATCACATATCGAGCGATCTTTCTGCCTGTTTGGCTCCTATCTTGCTTATTGTCTCCATTGCGGGTAATATGCTGCGCCCATTTGTAGGGCCCCCTGTCTTTTTGGGGTTGGCTATCTGTATTTGACCTCCAGATTGGGGACATCAACCTGGCCTTCTGAGTGAGCCAGGTAAATAGCAGCACTCTCTGCAGTGCCTTCATTATTGATTTATCCATTAGTGAGAGACCGCGTATGAGCAAAGGCCTCTATCAAGTAGACGAATTCAAAGACAATTGTGGTTTTGGTTTGGTAGCCCAAATCGAGGGTAAGACCAGTCACAAATTGCTTGAAACTGCCATTGAATCCTTGACGTGCATGACGCACCGAGGCGGTATTGCCGCTGATGGAAAAACCGGTGATGGTTGTGGCTTGTTGATGCAGAAGCCCGATGGCTTCTTGCGTTCTGCAGCTAAGAAAGATTTAGGTGTCGAGCTGGGCGAGCACTACGGAGTCAGTTCCGTTATGTTGTCGCTGGACGACGCCAAGGCTCAGGCCGCCCGTGATGTAGTCGCCGAAGAATTGGCTGCGCAAGGTCTGCAGGCACTGGGTTGGCGTACCGTACCAACCGATGAATCCTGCCTGGGCCCCATCGCCAAGGACACCTTGCCGAAGTTTGAGCAGTTGTTTATCGGTTGCAGTGAGCTTTCCGAGAACGAGTTGAATGCCAAGTTGTTTATGGCGCGCCGCAAAGCGGAGATTCGTCTGCAAGAAGACGACAGTTTCTATATTGGCAGCATGAGCGCCAATGTCATCTCCTATAAAGGTCTGATGATGCCTGTGGATCTGCCAGGGTTCTTCCCGGATTTGGCGGATCCAGAATTGGAAACCGCTATTGTGGTATTCCATCAGCGCTTCTCGACCAATACTTCGCCTCGTTGGCCACTGGCTCAGCCGTTCCGCATGCTGGCTCACAACGGCGAGATTAATACTGTTATGGGTAACCGTAATTGGTCGGTTGCCCGTACCTCCAAGTTTCAAAGCGATCTGCTGCCGGACCTGAGTGAAGTGACGCCGTTGGTGAACCGCACTGGCTCTGACTCCTCCAGCCTGGACAATATGCTGGAAGTGCTGTTGACCGGTGGAATGGAGCTGCACCGTGCGATTCGCATGCTGGTGCCGCCGGCGTGGCAGAACGTTCAGAGTATTGACCCGGATGTTCGCGCTTTCTACGAATACAACTCCATGCACATCGAGCCGTGGGATGGCCCTGCAGGTCTGGTAATTACCGATGGTCGTTATGCGGTGTGTACCCTGGACCGAAATGGTCTGCGTCCTTCCCGTTGGGTGATGACCAAAGACGGTGTGATGACCGTAGCTTCGGAAATCGGTACCTACGATTACGCGCCGGAAGACGTAGTGGCCAAAGGTCGTTTGGGGCCTGGCCAGATTCTCTCTATCGATACCCAGACCGGTAAGGTTTACCACACTGAGGATATCGACGAGCAGTTGAAATCAACGCACCCCTATAAAGAGTGGCTGCGCAAAAATCAGTTCCGCCTGGAATCGACCCTTGAGTCTTCAACGCTGGGTATGGCTGATGCCGATGAACTGAAGGCCTACATGAAGATGTACCAGGTGTCGTTCGAAGAGCGCGACCAGGTAGTTCGTCCGTTGGCCGAAGGTGGCCAGGAGGCAGTAGGTTCCATGGGCGACGATACGCCCATGGCTGTACTGTCAGAAAAAGAGCGTTCGCTGTACGACTACTTCCGCCAGCAGTTTGCTCAGGTAACTAACCCGCCTATCGATCCGCTGCGTGAAGCGATCGTTATGTCGTTGGAGACCTGCATCGGTCGTGAGTTGTCACTGTATCAGCAATCTGAAGAGCACGCTAAGCGCTTGGTGCTGAGTTCTCCTGTGCTGTCGCCGGCTAAGTATGAGGCGATTATTGCGGCAGACAGGGCCGAGTACAGTAAAGAAATTTTCCGTTTGCACTACGATCCTGAGCAGATGGGGTTAAAGCAGGCCATTGAAACCCTGTGTGACAAGGTGGTTGAGTCCGTTCGCAGTGGCACGGTGATTGTTGTGCTGTCTGATAACGAGATGCAGCAAGGCCTGGTGCCTGTGCACGCCCTGCTGGCCACCGGCGCTGTACACCAGCGTTTGATGCGCGAAGGTCTGCGTTGTGATTCCAATATCGTTGTGGAAACCGGTACTGCCCGTGATTCCCATCATGTTGCCGCCCTCATCGGCTACGGCGCCTCTGCGGTTTATCCGTATCTGGCCTACCACGTTCTCAACGACCTGATTAACACCGGCGAGTTGTTGCTGGATGTGAATACCGCTTATAAGAATTTCCGTAAGGGCATTAACAAAGGCCTGCTGAAAATTTTGTCGAAGATGGGAATTTCAACCATTGCTTCCTATCGCGGTGCGCAATTGTTTGAAGCCATTGGTTTGAACGATGAAGTGGTCGACCTGTGTTTTACGGGCACCGACAGCCGTATTCAAGGTTCCGGTTTTGAAGATTTGGAAAGCGATCAAAAAACTCTGGCGAAAGTAGCCTGGGTGAAACGCAAGCCAATCAATCCTGGCGGTTTGTTGAAGTACGTGCACGGTGAGGAGTATCACGCCTTTAATCCGGATGTTGTGCAAACATTGCAGCAAGCAGTAAAAACCGGTGATTACAGTGTTTGGCGTCAATACGCTGAACTTGTGAATAACCGTCCGACCGCAACTCTGCGCGATCTGCTGAGCATCAAAGAAGCGGATACTGCTATTGCTCTCGAGGAAGTAGAGCCAGTCAGCGCGATTGTGTCCCGCTTTGACTCTGCGGCTATGTCTCTGGGGGCGCTGTCGCCGGAGGCCCACGAAGCGCTGGCTCAGGCGATGAATACGCTGGGTGGTCGTTCCAACAGTGGTGAGGGTGGTGAAGACCCGGCGCGTTTTGGTACCAACAAAATTTCCAAGATCAAGCAAATTGCTTCCGGCCGTTTTGGTGTGACGCCGCACTATCTGGTGAATGCTGAGGTTCTGCAGATTAAAGTGGCCCAGGGCGCCAAGCCTGGCGAAGGTGGTCAGCTGCCAGGTGGCAAGGTCAACGACCTGATTGCTCGCCTGCGCTACTCTGTGCCCGGCGTGACTCTGATTTCTCCGCCTCCGCATCACGACATCTACTCTATTGAAGATCTGGCGCAGCTGATTTATGACCTGAAGCAGGTGAACCCGGATGCCATGGTGTCTGTGAAGCTGGTTTCTCGTCCCGGTGTTGGCACTATCGCCGCTGGTGTGGCGAAGGCTTACGCTGACTTGATTACTATTTCCGGATACGACGGTGGTACCGCTGCGAGTCCACTGACCTCGATCCGCTACGCCGGTTCACCTTGGGAGTTGGGTCTGAGTGAAACGCACCAAATGCTGCGTGCCAATGATCTGCGTGACAAGGTTCGCGTACAAACCGACGGTGGCTTGAAGTCTGGTCTCGATGTGATCAAGGCAGCCATGCTGGGAGCTGAGAGCTTTGGCTTTGGTACTGCACCGATGGTAGCTCTGGGTTGTAAGTACCTGCGTATCTGTCACTTGAACAACTGTGCGACCGGTGTTGCTACCCAGAACGACCAGCTGCGTGACGAGCATTACATCGGCACTGTCGATATGGCTATGAACTTCTTCAAGTTCGTTGCCGAAGAGGCTCGTGAGTGGATGGCCCGCTTGGGTGTTCGCACTATGGATGAGCTGGTTGGTCGGGTTGATTTGCTGGAAGCAGTGGAAGGCAAAACCGATAAGCAGAAACGTCTGGACCTGAGCCCGATTCTGCACACTGATGCGTTCCTGGAAACAAAACCACAGCGTTGCGCCGTGACTAAGAATGAGCCTTTCGATAAGGGTGAAACCGCCGAGAAAATGGTGGCTGAAATCTTGCCTGCAATCGAAGCCAAATCCGGTGGCGAGTTCAGTTTTGAGATCAATAACTGTGATCGCTCTATTGGCGCTCGTATCAGTGGTGAAATTGCTAAGCGTTACGGTAACGCTGGCATGAATGAGGCGCCTATCAAGTTGAACCTGACTGGAATTGCAGGTCAGAGTTTTGGCGTTTGGAACGCCGGTGGCCTCGAGTTGTACTTGGAAGGTGATGCCAACGACTACGTTGGTAAAGGTATGGCCGGAGGCAAGATTGTCTTGCGTCCACCTGCAGGCTCCGAGTTCAAAACCAACGAAACCAGCATTATGGGTAACACCTGTCTCTACGGTGCTACCGGCGGCAAATTGTTCGCCGCAGGTAATGCCGGTGAGCGTTGCGGTGTACGTAACTCTGGCGCCCATGTTGTAGTTGAAGGAGCGGGTGATCACTGCTGTGAGTATATGACTGGCGGTATGGTGGCTGTACTGGGTGAAACTGGAGTTAACTTCGGTGCCGGTATGACCGGTGGCTTTGCCTATGTACTGGATCACAGCAATACCTTCGTGGATAAGTACAACCAGGAGTTGGTCGAGATTCACCGTATTCACAACGAGTCTATGGAAGGCTATCGCAATCATTTGCGTGGTGTAATTACCGAGTTCGTTCAGGAAACTGGAAGCGTCTGGGGACAGGAGCTGTTGGACAATTTCCGTGATTACATCGGCAAGTTCTGGCTGGTAAAACCCAAGGCTGCGGATTTGAGTAGTCTGTTGGATCGCGTCAAAGAGCGCGGCGAATAATTACCGGTTAGAGCTATTGAGCGAACGAATATTAGAGGCAAGAACATGACTGAGCGTTTGAATAACAACTTTCAGTTTCTGGATGTTGGGCGAAATGATCCGAATAAGAAAGATATTCAGTCCCGCAAGACCCAGTTTGTAGAAATCTACGAACCGTTTTCAAAGCCCCAGGTGGAGAGCCAGGCGCACCGCTGCCTGGCTTGTGGTAATCCCTACTGCGAGTGGAAATGTCCGGTTCACAACTTTATTCCTAACTGGTTAAAGTTGATTTCCGAGGGCAATATTTTTGAAGCGGCGGAGCTGAGTCACCAGACCAATACTCTGCCAGAAGTCTGTGGCCGCGTATGCCCACAAGATCGCCTGTGTGAAGGCGCGTGTACTCTGAATGATGGCTTTGGCGCTGTGACTATTGGTAATGCAGAAAAATATATTACCGATACTGCTTTTGCCATGGGTTGGAAGCCGGACATGTCCAAAGTAGTTTGGACAGACAAAAAGGTTGCCGTCATCGGTGCCGGTCCCGCTGGCCTGGGTTGTGCTGATATTCTGGTGCGCAATGGTGTTAAACCGGTTGTATTTGATCGCTATCCAGAGATTGGTGGTCTGCTGACTTTCGGTATTCCAGAATTCAAACTGGAAAAAACTGTACTGTCTCGTCGGCGTGAAATCTTCACCGAAATGGGTGTTGAATTCCGTTTGAATACCGAGATTGGTAAAGACATTTCTATGGAAGAACTGCTCAACGATTACGATGCAGTATTCATGGGAATGGGCACCTACAAATACATGAAAGGTGGTTTTCCGGGTGAAGACTTGCCGGGCGTGTACGATGCGCTGCCGTTCCTGGTTTCCAGCGTAAATCGCAATCTGGGGTTCGAAAAATCCGCTGACGAATTCATCAGTGTTGAAGGTAAGAAGGTTGTGGTTCTGGGTGGTGGTGATACCGCCATGGACTGTAACCGCACCTCCATCCGTCAGCAGGCGGCCTCTGTAAGTTGTGCTTACCGTCGTGACGAAGCCAATATGCCAGGCTCTGTGCGCGAAGTAGCCAACGCCAAGGAAGAGGGAGTTCAGTTCCTGTTTAACCGCCAGCCAGTAGAGATCGTTGGTGATGGTAAAGTGGAAGGCGTTAAAGTGGTAACCACTAAACTGGGCGAGCCCGATGAGAATGGTCGCCGCCGTCCAGAGCCAATCTCTGGTAGTGAAGAGGTTCTACCTGCTGATGTGGTATTGATTGCCTTTGGCTTCAACCCCGATCCCAAGCCGTGGTTTGCCGATCACAGCATTAACGTGAACAGCTGGGGGGGTGTGGAAGCGCCAGAGCATCAGGAATTCAAATTCCAGACAAGTAACCCCAAGGTGTTTGCCGGCGGTGATATGGTGCGCGGTTCTGACCTGGTGGTAACCGCCATTTGGGAAGGGCGTCAGGCGGCCGAAGGTATTTTGGATTATTTGGAAGTATAGGTAGACGGCTTCCTTTGCAAGACCTCGCAATCGCGGGGTCTTTTTCTATATAGATTACCCGAGTGACTGGGAGTAGTAGGCGAGATGACCGAGTTAAAGAACGATCGATTTTTACGCGCGCTGTTAAAGCAACCCGTTGATGCCACGCCAGTGTGGATGATGCGCCAGGCCGGTCGTTATCTGCCAGAGTATCGTGCAACCCGCGCCAAAGCAGGCGATTTTATGGGGTTGTGCACCAATCCCGAGGCGGCCTGTGAGGTTACTTTGCAGCCATTGGATCGCTATCCGTCACTCGATGCCGCCATCCTGTTCTCTGATATTCTCACCATTCCCGACGCCATGGGTCTGGGGCTCTACTTTGAAACCGGCGAGGGGCCAAAGTTTAAGAAGTCTGTAACTACGGCTGCCGATATTGAAGCGCTGCCTGTGGTGAATCCTGAAAAGGATCTGCCCTATGTGCTGGACGCGGTATCTACCATTCGCCGTGAACTGAACGGCCGAGTGCCATTGATTGGATTCACTGGCAGTCCCTGGACATTGGCTACCTATATGGTCGAAGGTGGTTCTTCCAAAGATTATCGTCGCACCAAAGCGTTGATGTACAACCAGCCTGAGGTGTTCCAATTGCTATTGGACAAGTTGGTAGACTCAATTACCGCTTATCTTAACGGTCAAATTAAAGCGGGTGCCCAGGCGGTTCAGATCTTTGATTCCTGGGGCGGAGCTTTGAGTCATTCTGCCTATCAACAGTATTCTCTGAAGCCAATGCAGCGCATTATTGATGGTTTGATTAAAGAGCACGAAGGTCGCGAAGTGCCGGTGATTCTGTTTACCAAAGGTGGTGGTCAGTGGCTTGAGGTTATGGCGGACAGCGGCGCTACAGCGCTTGGTCTGGATTGGACCACCGATATCGCCACTGCGCGTGCTCGCGTGGGTGACAAGGTGGCTTTGCAAGGCAACATGGATCCATCTATTCTGTATGCAAACCCTGATCGAATTCGCGAGGAGGTAGCCAATATTCTCGCGGGCTACGGTCATGGAACTGGGCATGTGTTTAACCTGGGGCACGGCATTACCCCGGAAGTTGATCCCGCGCATGCTGGAGCATTTATCGAGTCGGTTCACGAGCTCTCGGCTCAATATCACCAGTAGTATCTCGCGCCAGGGCCAATCGTGGCCGGCTCGGACAGTGACTGGGAAGGGATTCTAGGGGGCGTGTTTGTGCTGCAACTGCGTGCGACATCACGGTTTCACATTGTGGAGTGGCATAAAATGATGAATAGATCGTTTTATGGCGTTTGGGGCTGTCATGGGTGTCAAGCAGGTCAAGGTTGACGTAAACAGTTTGTCTGTAGGCATGTTTGTCTCCGGATTGGATCGCCCGTGGACGCAAACGCCCTTTCCCCTTCAGGGGTTCTATATCCGCGATGCGGAAGATATTGTCCAGCTGCAGCAATACTGCAAATTTGTAACCGTGGATGTAGAGAAGCAGCCGCTTCCCGTTGTTACAAGTCTCAAAGTAATGTCCAGGGTTCCTCCTGCGCGCCAGGGCAAACCACTGGCAAGTACCGAGAAAACGCAAAAAGCGGGGCCCCTGGGGCCAATTGTTACTGTTCCACCAGTCAAAGTGGTCCACAACCACTATCCAGTGCAAGAGCCTCTTAAAAAAGAAGTCAAAAAAGCCGAACAGTTGCACCAAGAGGTATTTTCCTCGGTTACCGACGTGGTGCAGCAGCTGGACGCTGGCGAAGCGGTATCTCTAAAATCCACCCGTCGTGCCGCCAGTGCCATGGTTGATAGTATTCTGCGTCATCCGGACGCTCTGACGTGGTTGGCCAGGGTTAAAGATGTGGATGAGCACACCTATTCTCACTCAGTTCGCTCGGCGGTATGGGCCATTATATTTGGTCGCCATATCGGTATGGCCAAAGAGGATCTGGATCTTCTGGCTATGGGTGTATTGCTCAAGGATATTGGCAAGTCGCATCTAGATCGCGAGTTATTGGAAAAACACGAGCGCACCCCTGCAGAGGAAAAGCAATATCAACAGTTCGTAACCTTGGGTGTTGAAATGCTGCGTTCCGATCCTGCCATCGAGCCACGCGTGATTTCGGTAGTGAAGAACCACTGTGAACGTCTAAATGGTACAGGCTTTCCCGTGGGCTTGAAGGGCGGAAAGATACCTGTATCGGCTCGAATTGCCGGCATGGTGAGCTTTTACGACGAAATCACCCACAGTCGTGGTGGCAGTCGACCTCTATCCCCTTCGCGCGCGGTCTCCAGGTTGTACGAGTGTCGCAATCGTGAATTTCAAGAAGACTTGGTTGTGGAATTTATTCGCGCCATAGGTCTCTACCCGACGGGTACCTTGGTGGAACTGTCCACCGGTGAGGTGGCAATTGTGGTGGAGCAAAATACCGAGCGCCGCCTTAAGCCGAAGGTACTGATCGTACTGGATGCCTGCAAAAAGCCGTTGCAAAAGCCTCTGATGTTCGATTTGGCTAAAGATGAGCGGGATAAACAAGCTTTGGTGGACTCCGGTAAGGCCGATTACACCACCGTTGGCCTAATCGAAATTGCCACAGATCTGGAGCAGGGTAGCTTTGATATTGATGTGGCTGAATTTCGTGAAAAGTACCTATTCAAGAATGAGCGAAATTTCCTGAAGGGTCTGTTTGGTCGCTCATGACAGGGCATTGGTCGGCTAAGCGCGTTGATAGCCGACCTGCTGAGGTCTAGTTGATCTCTCCCATCTTCTCTCCCATGCGCGTGGCCGAACCTGCGTCGAGAGAGTCCTGCCAGCTAGATGCCTCCGGCCCAAACAGTACAATTGCCGTAGATCCCAGTTTAAAACGCCCTAATTCATCTCCTTTCTTGAGGTGAATGTTCTCGGATTGATTGTAGCGCGTGGTTTTGATTTCTCGCTTCACCGGCGCGATCTGCCCCGCCCAAACGGTCTCAATGCTGGCAACAATCATGGCCCCCACCAGAATAACCGCCATTGGGCCTGCTTCGGTGTCGAACAGGCAGACTACGCGTTCGTTGCGGGCAAACAGCCTGGGAACATTGGCGGCGGTTACATCGTTCACAGAAAATAAATCGCCCGGCACGTGAATCATATGAGTCAGAGTGCCTTCAAAGGGCATGTGCACGCGATGATAGTCCTTGGGTGACAGGTACACCGTGGCAAAGCTGCCGTCTTCAAATGGCTTTGCAAGCTCCGGATCGCCGCCCACCAATTCCAGCAAGCTGTAGTCCTGGCCTTTGGCCTGAAAAACGCGACCGTGGCGGATGTCTCCCAGCTGGCTGATGGCTCCGTCAGCCGGAAATACGATGGCTTTATCTTCGTCGCAGATGGGGCGAGCACCAGGCTTGAGGGCGCGGGTAAAGAAATCGTTGAATGTATCGTAGGCGCAGGGATCGGTTTCTACGGCTTCGCTCATGTCGATATTGAACTGCTTGGCAAACCAGCGAGTAAACGGATCTTTAATCCACTTGATGCGGGTGTTGGCCAGCCAGCCAGCGCCACGGGATAGCAGGTGTTGCGGTATCAGGTATTGCAGGTATATGAACAGCATGTCTTTCATGGCTGTAATCGGTCCCTATGGAAAAACAATGGGGCATTCTACGTGATGTCGGGGGAAGGAAGATAGCGCGCCATGGTTGCTTGAAGTTATCAGAGCGCTCGACGATGCCTCACTCGCGCAACTTCGGCAATCGCACTATTGGTGGCGCTGCCGAGTTTCTTAAAGTCGGTAAAGTCAGCGGTACTCAGAATAGGTTTCTTGAGAAACATAATGCCCAGAGGCTGTTGATTGTGAAAAAGAGACATCATTGCCGAGTGTTCAGAAGCGAAAATACTGGCAAGCCGCGGTGACAGTTGGGCAATGCATTGGTGCACGTTGTTGGTGCCTATGCGGAGGCTGGACGGCTTCTCCAGGAGCTTCTGGAATAGGGCGGTTTGTTTCGGTGTCAATTCAATTGACTTGCCGCTAAGCCCGTCAGCGCCGTTGCAATACTGAAACCGCAGATGACTTCTGTCGCTGTTGAGCACCAGTATCATTGATTGATTGGCATTCATGGTGTCTTGCAGGGTTTCCAGCGTAAACAGCAATAGCTCATTGAGATCGGCAAAACTGCTGCCACGATGGCTGAGTCGATTCAGCCGTTCGTCCAGTTCGCTGGGAACTTGGTAGGGCGTTGATGTGCTCTTGGCTTCCTGAATTTCCGGCTCAAGTGAGGGGGCGGGCGCGGTCTTAGAAGGCTTGGGTTTTGGCGCATTCGAAGTGGTTTCAGGCTTGGTCGCGTTGCTTTCCCAGAACAGTGGCACCAGATTTTTCTGGTGGTCCCATTGCATCAATAACCGCGCGGCTGGGTGCGGTTGCCAGCCTGCAAATGGCGCATGAATGCAGCTTTGACGCGTGTTCAGTGAAACCTGGTTGGTGTCAACGCGAGCTTCTTTAGCCAGAAGTTCCAGAGCGGAGACTGTTTCCGGGTGGTACCAGTTGCGATTGCCAAGGCTGCTAACTACATGGCACAGCTTGATACAGTTGGTTTGACTGATGTAGTCGCCGTTGTTCGATTCGGTCAATTGAAAGCCTTCGCGCCAGCATTGCCGTGTGGTCTCTGGCAATGGCCAGCGGCCCGCCAACTGTTTACCCAGGTCGTTGAGCGTCATGCCGAGCACGCGTTGTTCTACTTGTTCGTGATCGTAGATGGGGTTGGCTTTAAGTCGCTCGATTTGCTCCATCTTGTGGGGGTATTGGCTCCACAGGGCAAGCTCGTGAAAGCGCATCGAAAGGCAGCTGAAAAACAGTTGTTCCTGATCTTCTTCAAACGCAGCCAGTTTTAGCTCCTGCGCCAGATTGGCAGCTATCCAGCATTGATTGAGTTGTTCTTCGTAGCCATTGTTGTTCTTGTATTCTGGCACCGCACGGACGATTTGCTCGACTTTAGGCAGGCCCATCAAGCTGATGCTGTGACCCAGGTACTTGGCTTCGAGGCCTTGGGATGACAGTAGCTGATTGGTGCTCAGGATAATCTGGAGGCTCAGTGCCGGGTCTCTTGCCACAGCGCGTGCCACGCGATCAGCGCTGGTGTTCGGATGGTGCAGGCTACGGATAACATCCTGCTTTACGGAATTTGAGATCGGTAATGCCGTTCTGAAATTGCGCAGTGATTGCA
The DNA here is from genome assembly GCA_027012915.1 of Cellvibrionaceae bacterium. The sequence goes on along the minus strand of JALUYN010000071.1, from coordinate 5,279 downwards.
ACAGTTCCTGGGTGCTCAAGGGTGGTGAGAGAGTGGTGGCTTCAATAGGCACGCGCTCAGCCCTCTTCCAGGGTGTTCAATATGTATTGATAGCTTCCCATGCGGGTGTGGCTGATATCGCCTTGCTCTAAGGCGGCTCGAATGGCGCACCCGGGCTCCCGCTCGTGGGCACAGTCACGAAACTTGCAGTGACCCAGGAAGGGCCGAAATTCTACAAAGCCTTCAAGCAAGTCCTGCTTGTCCATATGCCACAAACCGAACTCTCGAATGCCCGGGGAGTCGATCAGATGACCGCCGTGCGGGAAGTGGAACAGTTGTGCCGTGGTGGTGGTGTGAGTGCCTTTCTGCCGAACTTCCGATAGAGCGCCCACTTTGAGGCCTGCTTCCGGTAAGAGCATGTTGATCAGTGAGGACTTGCCAACTCCTGACTGTCCGACAAATACGCTGGTATAGTGGGACAGATAGTCAATCAGCTGTTTGCAGCCAGCCTCGGTCACGGTGGAAACATTGAGCCATTCGTAGCCCAGTGATTTGTAATCCTGTTCCATCGCCTGTAATTCTTCTCGATTGCTGTCGTCTATACGATCACTTTTATTGAGCAGAATGATGGGCTGAATATTGAGCGTTTCCGCGGCGACCAGATAACGATCCATCAGGTTGCGGTGAGGCTCGGGGTAGGGCGCAATAACAATCACAATGCGATCGATATTGGCGGCTACGGTTTTCATGTCGCCATAGGGATCGGGGCGGCTCAGCTCTGAGTTTCTCGGATTTACCGCGACAATCACGCCATGAGAATCGCCGTCACACCACACCACTTGATCACCCGTTACCAGAGAGCCAAGGTTGGCCCGCATATGGCACCGTTGCGTTGGATGCTCGGGTAGGGCATTGCCTTCATGATCCAGTGTTTCGACTTCCACCTGGGTGCCGAAGTGAGCAATAACGAGGCCCAGTTGTTCTTGCCCCAAGGCTCCAGAGTCCAGTTCCTGCTGAAACTGGGCCTCTTTCTTCGCGGCGCGCTCGGCGCGCTCTTCCTGAATTTTTTGAATGCGCCAGCTTTGGCGGCGATTGAGTTTACGTTTGCTCATGAATGCTCAATCGTGTGTTGTGAAGAGGCGGGGAGGTGATTTGTGATTTGGCCATCTATAGTGTCAATGGTTATCGCGGTGGCTGGTTTTTTAATATCATAGGGCCATTGTAGAGATTTTGTCAGGAATAAATAGCGTTATGAGTAATGAGAACAATCTGATCTGGGTAGATCTGGAAATGACCGGGCTGCTGCCTGAGCAGGACACCGTTATAGAAATTGCCACCATCGTCACGGATGCTCAGTTGAATATTCTAGCCGAGGGGCCGGTGCGTGCTATTCAGCAATCCAAGGCGACTATGGACGCTATGGACGAGTGGAATACCCGCCAGCATGGCAAGTCAGGTCTTACGGAGCGAGTGCTCAGCAGTGACGTGTCTATGGCTGACGCTGAAGCAGATACCATTGAGTTTCTGAAACAGTGGGTGCCTGCGGGTAAGTCTCCCATGTGTGGCAACTCTATCTGCCAGGATCGCCGCTTTATGGCGCGCTGGATGCCGCAGTTGGAAGACTACTTTCACTACCGCAATCTGGATGTTAGCACTCTGAAGGAATTGGCGCGCCGCTGGCGGCCCGATGTCCTGGATGGTGTGAAAAAATCAGGAGCGCACTTGGCTCTGGATGATATTCGCGATTCAATTGCCGAATTGCAGCACTACCGGGAGCACTTTATTCAGGGGTAGTGCGAGGATTTTTGCGTGCTGCTTTGGTGCGTGAGCCATTAAGATGACCATTTTGGTGCAGGCTCCAGGCGATTATCAGGCATAGCGAGGCTGCCCTCGGTAAAGCCCCTGAAATTCTCCTCCATCCTGATATCGGGGGTAGTGTTTACCGTGATAGAGCACGAAGGCTTCATTCGTTGTCTCGGAGGTGATGTTTCGAGGGCGCGCGGTGGTCATATTCACCTGAATCGTGGCGGGGGCGTATTGCGCTAACAGGGCCAGGGCTTTTTCCAGTTCGCTCGAGCGCTGATCTTGCGCCTGTTTTGTCAGTTGTTCCAGAAAATCCGGCTGTGCCAGTTTCAGCTTGATGCCCTCTTCACTTTCAATAATTGAAATGCACTTGCGTGCGGCCGCAATTGCTTTAGGGCTCAGTAGCCATGTCTTGTCTGTCATAGATTCCTCCTGGTTGCGGGAAATCTATGCACAGCACATTCCACAATGCTTTATTTGCTTGTGTGATTGCTGGCTGGACGTTTTGCCAGCAATCGGTCCAGACTATTGGCAAATTGTTGGCGATCGGTCTGCGAATAAGCCTTGGGGCCGCCGCTGACCTGTCCGGTCGAACGCATTTCTTCCATAAAATCCCGCATTGCCAGGCGCTGGCGAATATTTTCCCGTGTGTACTTCTCGCCTCTTGGGTTAATGGCTGTGGCCTGCTTGTCCACAACTTCGGCTGCCAGGGGAATATCTGCGGTGATAACGAGGTCCCCGCCTCCACACTCCTGCACAATGTAGTTGTCGGCGACATCAAACCCGGCTGGTACCTGAACGGTCTTCAAATAGGGAGAGTTGGGGGTGCTTAACCCCTGATTGGCAACAAAGATGGTCAGCACCTGGGTGCGCATGGCTGCTTTGTAGAGAATTTCTTTGACGGGGCGGGGGGTGGCGTCGGCATCGACCCAGATTTTCATGCGATGAATCCTGAGATGGGGTAAAGGTCGGAGTAGCTTAGCTAGTTCGACTTCGCCGTGAAAGTGGTTTTGGTCGATTAAAAAATCAACAATCTTGCAATTGGAGGAAGCGCTCTGTAGTATGTGCGGCCCCTAAATATGGCCGGGTTGTATGATTTTTCCCGGTTCTCCTTGCCTTACTGGCGCGTTACCCGTGAATAGGGTGGGTACGCAGTTGGAAGGCTTTAACCCGTAAGGAGCAAAAATGCGTCATTACGAAATTGTGTTTCTGGTTCACCCGGATCAGAGCGAGCAAGTACCAGGTATGGTAGAGCGTTACTCAGCAGCGATTAAAGATGCTGGCGGCGCGATTCACCGTCTGGAAGATTGGGGTCGCCGTCAACTGGCTTACTCCATCAACAAAATCCACAAAGCTCACTACATTCTGATGAATGTTGAGTGTACTGATGAAGTACTGGAAGAGCTGACCACTAACTTCCGCTACAACGATGCGGTTCTGCGTAATATGGTTATTCGCATGGACGAGGCTGTTACTGAAGAGTCTCCAATCCTGAAAGCGGAGAAAGAAAGCCGCGAGCGCAAGAACAACCGTCAAGAGCGTCGTGAAGAAGCTGCCAAACCGGCCGCTGAAAAAGAAGCTGAAGCTCCAGCCGCTGAAAAAGCTGCTGACGCTGACGAAGAGTAAGGAGTTAGATCATGGCACGTTTTTTCCGTCGTCGTAAGTTCTGCCGTTTCACCGCTGAAGGTGTTAAGCAGATTGACTATAAAGATCTGGATACTCTGAAAGCGTACGTTTCAGAGACTGGCAAGATTGTCCCAAGCCGTATCACTGGCACCAAGGCAAAGTATCAGCGTCAGCTGGCTACCGCTGTTAAGCGCGCTCGCTACCTGGCTCTGCTGCCATACACGGACAGCCACGAGTAAGACAGAACCATGCGCGCCCTGGCAGAATTTATTATGCGTGGTCGCGCGCAGGCCACAGTGGTAGCTCTCATCGGGAGCTGGTTTCCACTGATAAGTCCGGCAACCGTGGCGTTGGTAAGTTTGCGCCGTGGAGTCTCCGATGGAGTGATTATTCTGTTGTGGGCGGCCCTGCCGGCGTTGATTGCACTGGCGATCAGCGATATAGGGCCCTTGATGACCATGGTTACTATAGCGGGTTTGGCGACGACGTTTGTTGCCGGTCTGGTCCTGAGGCTGAACGCCTCCTGGGCGCAAACCCTGATTGGTATGGTGGCTATGGCGAGCTTCTCTGGCTTGATTCTGGCTTGGGCTGAGCCCGATCCGGTCGCCGGGGTAACCAATGCATTAGGCGATATGTTGACGCAAATGCAGGCCCAGGCTCCTGGGAATGCTGAGGTATTTACACCTTCCGTTACCTTTGTGGTGGGTTTGGTGTGCTACGTCATTGCAGTCAACAGCATGTTGAGCCTGTTTCTGGCACGTTGGTGGCAGGCGGCGCTCTACAACCCTGGCGGTTTTCAGTCGGAGTTTCATCAACTGCGTCTGAGCCCGGTGCAGGCGCTGCTTTGCCTGGCGGCTGTTTTGTACAGCTGGCAGCAGGGTGGTGACTATCACACCTGGGGTAGTCTGTTTGGCTTGCCACTACTGGTCTCGGGGATCGCGCTGGTGCACTTTACGGTTAAAGCTCGCAATTTTGGCGGACAATGGCTGGTACTGTTTTATTTGGCGTTGCTGCTGGTGAACCCGTTGACCTTAGTGTTGATGGCCGTGGCAACCTTGGATACATGGATAAATTTTCGAGCGCGAATCGCTCCCAAGGCCTGAGTTTGATATCGGGTCTGATTAAGAGCCGTGCTGGAAAGTAAAATTTAAAATTAGAGGATTAACGATATGAACGTTATTCTGCTCGAAAAAGTAGGCAAGCTGGGCAACATCGGTGACCAGGTTTCTGTTAAAGCTGGTTTCGGTCGTAACTACCTGATCCCTCAGGGCAAGGCTGTACCTGCGACTGCTACTAACGTAGCTGAGTTCGAAGCTCGTCGTGCTGATCTGGAAGCTGCTGCTGCTGAGAAGAAAGCTGCTGCTGAAGCTCGCGCTGCGCAGTTGGTTGAACTGACTGTAACCATCACTGCCAAAGCTGGTGATGAAGGCAAACTGTTTGGTTCTCTGGGTACTCGTGACCTGGCCGCTGCTATCACCGAAGCTGGCGTTGAAGTTGCCAAGTCTGAAGTGAAGCTGCCAGAGGGTACTTTGCGTGATGTTGGCGAGTACGACATTGACGTACAGCTGCACGCTGAAGTGACTCAGCCAGTTAAAGTTGTGGTTGAAGCCGAGTAATTTCAGCTTTACCCATAGCTAAAACAAAGGCGCATTTTCGGTGGGGGTGATCTCATCGAAATGCGCCTTTGTTGTTTCTGTTGGGTGGTATGTGTTGGGCTTCGCGCTGCTCAGCCCAACCTACGCGGCCCTGTAGGTTGGGTTGAACGAAGTGCCAAGTAGGTACCTAAAGGCAAAGCCCAACAAGCCCATCTCAAAATCGTCACCAACACAGGCTATTGCTATATTCGCTTCCGAGCTTATGGCAAACTAACC
>JALUYN010000070.1 GCA_027012915.1 Cellvibrionaceae bacterium | reverse complement strand
GAGACTTTGCAGCGTGCGAATAAAGTTCATCCTATTTCTGCCCTACAGACAGAGTACTCGTTATGGTCACGAGAGGTAGAAGAAGACATTTTGCCGACCTGCCAGCAATTGGGGACCGGTTTTGTCGCCTATAGCCCCCTGGGCAGAGGTTTTTTAACCGGTGCGATCCGTCAGCGCAAAGACTTGCAAGACGGCGACTGGCGACTGGATAACCCGCGGTTCCAGAAGGCTGCGCTCCAGTATAATGCGGCCCTGCTCGAAGAGATTGGTCGTATCGCGGTCAGCAAGAATATCACAAGTGCACAGGTTGCGCTGGCCTGGTTATTGGCCCGGAAGCCCGATATCGCGATGATCCCGGGTACGCGGAAAGTACATTATCTGGAGCAGAACTGGCAGGCGATGGAACTCGATCTGTCGAGTGAGGAATTAAATTCCCTCAATCAATTTTCCAGTGACTTTATCGCTATGGGAGAGCGATACTAGCCGCCAGCTGACAAGGAACACATGCTATGCGCGAAGCGCCGACAGAACTACAGGGAATGGATCATGACTGAAGCCTGCTTTACAACACAGACGCTCGATTTCCTGCGTGCTTTATCCGCCAATAACAACCGTGACTGGTTTAACGAGAACAAACCCATTTATGAACTGGATGTTCGCCAGCCTGCATTGACATTTATTGAACGTATGGCACCACGGTTGGCTGAAATCTCACCGCATTTTCTGGCCATTGCGAAGAAGAGCGGCGGGTCGCTGATGCGTGTGTATCGCGATACCCGGTTCGCCAGGGACAAGACGCCTTACAAAACCAATATCGGTATCCAGTTCCGCCATGAGCAGGGCCGCGATGTACACGCCCCTGGCTACTATGTGCATATCGACCCCCAGTCGGTGTTTGTCGGGGTAGGGATGTGGCGCCCCGACAGCCGCGCGCTGGGGAAAATACGCGACGCTATTGTCGAGGCCGGTCAGGCGTGGATTGCGGCGCGTGATGACACCCGGTTTCAGGCCTGTTTCAACCTGTCCGGGGAATCACTGAAACGCGCACCGCGCGGATACAGCCCCGACCATCCGCTAATCGAAGACCTGAAACGCAAGGATTTTATCGCCATCAGCGAACTGAGCCATGAAGATGTACTCAGTCCGGACTTTATCGACACGGTATGTCAGCGCTTCCATGCAGCCGATGCGTACATGCGTTTTCTGTGCAAAGCGATCGAAGTCAGGATGTAGCATCAGGTTAACTATTCTCCTGGTGCGCAGAGCACCTAATAGATGGCGCAGACTTCCTGGTCGACCTGTGCGTTGTCGAACCCTGACATAGGTCCGACATCAAGGCCCAGGCTGCGGGCAGCCAGTATCAGGTAGGCGCCCTGAAGGCTGCTTGAGATCGGCCATTTCCCGTTTCCAGGTCGTGATATCGTTCGAGGTGAACTGGTTTAAATGGTCATTGTTCTTCTCCTCAGGGCAAATCAAAGAACAAGGCTTCTGTGGTTTCTTGCGTATCGAACCGAATCACCGCAATGTCAGACAGACCAATGCCATCACCGGCTTCCAACAGATGTTCGTTCACACCCAGGCTTCCGGAGATGACATGAACATAACCCGTCCGACCTGTGTCCAGGGTGTGCTGTTCCGTTAGTCCGCGGTCGAGTCGTAGCTGGTACAGGTAGGCGTCCTGATGAATGTGCAAGGTGCCGTCACGACCATCGGGCGATACGATGGAGGTCAGTCCCTTGTTACGCCCGAAGAACTTTTGTTGGTAACCGGGTGCAACGCCCAGCTCGGCCGGTTGAATCCAGATCTGTAAAAAAGACAGCGCCTCGGCGTCTGACGGATTGTATTCACTGTGGGTGACGCCGGTGCCGGCGCTCATGAGCTGGAATTCACCGGCCGGTAGCACCTCGACGTTTCCCATGCTGTCCTTGTGCTTGATGGTGCCCTGCTTGACGTAACTGATAATTTCCATGTCCTGATGCGAATGGGTGGCGAACCCCGCTCCCGGTCGCACCTGGTCATCATTGATGACACGCAGCACCGACACGCCCCTATGATCGGGATCATGATAGTTGCCAAAAGAAAACGTGTGGCGGCTTTGCAACCAGCCGAGATCGCTGGGACCGCGTTCATGACTGCGTCGTAGATAGACCATGCGGAGAATCTCATTTTTCGTGCCAAATCGACTGTAACCCAGCTTATTAGGTTAATATCCGGAAATATACACCGATAACATGAAATCATAATTTCTAAAATAGAAACAGTTGTACAAATTGAGGGTGCCACATGGCCGGACTATCTCAAAACGCACGGACGACCGATGGCACCTGGTGATCTTGAGCAACACAGCTGCTTGCAGTATGCGTATTCCGAAGTGGGCAAAACCTGGGTACTGAACGGGCCGGACGGTGAGCACCGAATCAGGATTCATCCTAAACTGAGTGCCGATAATGGTGATGTGCTATGCACGGCTGCCCGGCAGGGGCTTGGAATTGCATTGCTACCTACCTTTATCGTCGGTGACGCCATCCGTGCCGGTGATCTTGACATTATCCTGCCCGCCTACCAACCGCCACAAATCAACATCTATGCAGTGTATGCATCGCGCAAGCATCTGTCAGCCAAAGTGCGCGCGTTTATTGATTTCGCTGTCGTGCAGATCGGGGAGAAACCGGTATGGGATATGGGCGTGTGAGCCTGTTTTGGCACTATAATAATGCCCTGGTGTTTTGATTAAATAGGGAATAACCTCATGTCGGTGCCTGATAGATTAGAAGCAGACGCACAGATGACAGACAACAGATTGCCGCTAATAAACAAAAGCCGCGAAATACAGCCTCTTGTAATTCCTGTTACATACAAACCTGAATGGCAAGACGGGTATGGAGCGCGCGGATGGAAGCTGGATTGTACGCTGGATGATCCTGATGTCATTGCCGCTACCGCTGAAACAGGTTGTCAGATCAACACCTCCGTCCTGGTCCACGATATGCTTGATCACTATATTTCCGGGTTTCCTTTAAGCGGCCACCGCAATGAAGCCATGGCACTCATCCAGTTGGCCAGTCGCACAGGCTCCGACCCTCGCCCTGATTACACACAAATGGTTGATGAGGATCTTATGCAAGGGAATGTTTCCGGTGAACGGTTGCGCTCATTTTTGCCATCTGTTTTCCTGAAATTCCTCCCTGATGATTCGATGTCTGGCAAACAAGCCATTTCGGTACTTATTGATAAACTCGGACGGTCTGTACTCCGCGCGGCGCTTATCGAACATTTTTTTGAGTTAGGAGAACGGGGCGTTCCTTTAGCTCAAGCCGGCTGGCGCCGCCATGGCCTGGATTATCAACTGCGAAAGCAGTTCGGTCTGTGTTTGCAGAAACTTTTAACCCAAGGAGACAACATTGTTCAGGAAAAAGAATATTCTTATGTCAATGCAGAATTCCTGTTCAACAACCAGTTCTGCCAGTTACATATCATGACGCCTGATATATATAGGCTGAAGGAGTCCGTAAATGGTAACCATGATTCAGGTTCACGGTAAATCCTGTTGTATAAAGCTGAGCAAAGAAGATTAAGGATAGTTAAGCCCAGGCCTGCAGGGCTGTGAGTATCGGCTCCAGTGTGCGACCAAACTCGGTGATTGAGTATTCGACCCTCGGTGGCACTTCCGGGTAAATCTGACGATGCACGATCCGGTCGCCGTCGAGGCCATCGGGCTGAACCGGGCGGAAGTGATGTTTCGGGAAGGGCAGTATCTGGAAACGCCGGATTGTCCATCGAAGCTTGGTTACGAAGCCTCGGGTGTCATCGAAGCGATCGGGCCGGATGTTAGCGACTTTACCGTGGGTGACAGGGTCAGTACAATCCCGGCCTTTTCCATGGGCCAGTATGGTGTCTATGGCGAACGGGTCATTGTGCCTGCCCGCGCAGTCGCTAAATATCCAGCCAGACTGTCAGCGATTGAAGGCGCGTCGATCTGGATGCAATACATCACAGCTTTTGGCGGTCTGATTGAAGTCGGCAAGTTGACATCAGGTGCCACGGTCGTGATGACGGCGGCCAGTAGCAGCGTGGGC
>JALUYN010000069.1 GCA_027012915.1 Cellvibrionaceae bacterium | reverse complement strand
CAGCTTTGCGCACGTTGCCGCTGCTGAGATCGACAATGGGTTGATAGTAAACTTCCAGTTGTTGACGCGCGATTGCCTTACGCAATTCGTTGAGCATATTGCGACGATTCTCCGCGAACTCTTCCATTTCCGGAGTGAAATAGTGAAACCGATTACGCCCTTCTTGCTTGGCCACGTACATTGCCTGATCTGCATTTTTCAAGAGTGCGTCTTTGGTGACGGCATCGCTTGGGTAGAACGTGATGCCAATGCTGGCTGACAGATAGGAAACGGTTTCGTTGAGGGTGAAGGGTTCGCTCATCTTCTGAAGGATTGCGCGTGCGACCCGCTCGATCGCGGAAATTTCTGAGACGCTTTCCAGAATGATCAGAAACTCATCGCCGCCGAGTCTGGCTGCGGTATCGGTTTCACGAATGCAATTTTCCAGTCGCGCGGTGGCTTCTTTTAACAGCAGATCTCCATGGTCGTGGCCTAAGGTGTCGTTGACTTCCTTGAAGTGATCCAGGTCCATCATCAGTACCGCAACCTTGCGGCCATCGCGATCGGCTCGCTTCATCATTTGATCGAGGCGGTCGCTGGATGTTCTGCGGTTGGGCAGGTGCGTCAGTGGGTCGTACTGGGCGAGCTCGGTGAGCTCGGCATTGATTTTCTTTTGCTCGACCAAGCTGATATCGATACAGAACATTTCCTTGCCGCTGTCGCCTGAATTCAGCAGAACATGGCTGGAGTACACGGGTACCGGACTGCCATCCTTGCACACCAGTTCCAGCTCTGCTGCGGGAATGGCTTTGCCTTTCCTAAGCCATTCGCGGTGCTGTTGCAGTACGTTTTCTTTTAGTTCTTCGGGGAGTATCAAGTCGAAAAGCGGCTTGCCCATGGCCTCGCTTCTGCTATAACCGTAGAGTGCAGCACTGGCGTCATTCCAGTAGATGGTGCGCAAATCTTCGTCATAACCTTGTACTGCGATGGCCGGCAGGCTCTCAATCAACTCACGAAAACGGTATTCGCTTTTCTCGATCATGAGTTCGGCATTTTTTTGGGCGGTGATGTCCAGCACCAGACCGCGCAACAGCAATGGTTTACCGTCCTTGCTCACAACGCTGACGATATCTCTAAGCCAGACGTTGTCGCCCTGCGCGTTAAAAAAGCGATAGGTAGCCTCAAAATCCTTCAGTTTATGAGCTTGCTTCCAGTAATGTGAGGCTGTCGCTTGTCTTTCGTCTGGATGCACATGGGATCGCCAAAACCCTGGGGTGAGACACTCGCTGGGAGGGAATCCCATCAAGCGTTCCACATTGTCGCTGATATAGGTGAGTGTGCCGGTAATGGCTTCTGCCTCCCAGACAATACCATTGGTGGTGTGTATCAGGTTTCTGAAGCGTTGTTCGCTGTTGCGATGAGCTTCCTCGGAGAGACGCAGTCGATAATTCCAGTAGGTAAAGCTTAATAGAAGTATCAGGGCCAGCGCGGCACCTGCGAGAATTTTTTCCAGCGCCACGCCGCGGGGAATAACAAGGCCGCTCCAGTGATCGTAGATGTCGCTGCGTTCCTGCTCGGTGATACTGTCGAGAGCCTTGCCAATAATGGAAGCAAGCTGTGGATGGCTAAGAGGTACTGCCATGCGAAACTCACTGCGATATTCTGAATGACCAGAGAAACTCAAATTGAGAATGCCGTGGCGCTTCATCACGTAGTTCGCCGCAGTAACATCACCGACGAAGGCATCGGCTTCCCCCTGTGCCACCATCTTCAGAGCTGCTTCCAGGGTCGGTGGGTTTATGATCTCCAGTTCCGGATAGTCACGGCGCAGAAGCTCATTGGTAAAGTGGCCTTTGTGAATGGCAATCTTCATGCCCGCGAGTTTGTCCAGTGTGCCGATATAGCCCCTGGACTGTTCGCTGATAATAACCGCGGTGCTGGATATATAGGGATTGCTGAATTGGAGGTAGGCTTCCCGGTCGTCGGTCATGACGAGGCATGACATCAGATCAAATTCTCCAGATTGGCCGCCCTTAAGGACTTCCTGCCAGGAAGCTTTGTTGGTGACCGGAACAATATCGACTTCCAGGCGCTGTTCCAATAAGCGAATGTAGTCCGCTGCGATACCCATGTAGTGGCCGTTTTCGTCTATCCACTCATAGGGAGCAAAACTGCGATCTATACCAAGAGACAGAGTAGGGTGTTGCTCAAGCCATTGGATTTCCTCTGCGGTAAGGTTTTCCTGTTTCCATGAGATCGGAGGGGGTGCCGTTACTTCGGCAAGGGCTTTGACTATGAGCAGACAGCTCAGTAGGCAGGCACAGAGTGCAACCCTGATAATACGCTTCAACATCCCTGTTTTCCTTGCTTAAGGGGAAACTGCTTGTCGGTTTACTCATTATATAAGAATAGTCGAAAAACCGAACTGTGGTTGGATGTGAGCATTTTGAGTTTGAGAAAAAACCAACGCTTTGCAGCACGTCAAAAGTGCAGCGATTTGCGAATCCGCAGGAGCTAAGCGCCAATACCGAGGGACGATTGGCGCGAGCAGGGATGACGCGGTGATGACAATCAGGCCTTGTTGCCGTTGATATGGCGGCGGTTTTTGCCGGTGGGCTTGTGGCCTCGGGCGTTGTCGCCTGAGCGTTGGCCGTCTCTGTGGCGGTTGCCTTTGTCACCTTGGCCCGAGGGCTTTCTGCGTGGACGACGGGGCTTGCTGGTGTCTTCGTCGGCGCCTCTTGATTGGCCGTTCTGCTGTTGAGGTTTGGGTTTCTTGGGTTTTTTGGGTTTGCGCGGTTTTAGATCTTCCTCGCGAGACTCAGGCAGGTCGTGAGTGGGTACAAAATCTGCCAGTACCCGACGCTCGATAATCTGTTGGGTAAAGCGCTCGATGCTCTTCAGCTCCTTGGCTTCCAGTGCGCACACCAGGGATACGGCCTGCCCGGTGGCACCGGCACGGCCCGTGCGGCCAATGCGGTGCACGTAGTCTTCCGCGACATTGGGCAGGTCAAAGTTAACCACTTGGGGAAGCTGGTCTATGTCCAGCCCGCGCGCGGCAATATCAGTAGCGACCAGTACCTGAATGTCGTTGTTCTTGAATTCCGCCAGTGCTCGCGTACGTGCTCCCTGGCTTTTGTTGCCATGAATAGCGGCTGCGGTAATACCCGAGGAATCCAGCTTTTTGGTGAGACGGTTGGCACCGTGCTTGGTGCGGGTAAAGACCAGCACCTGAGACCATTGGTGATCCTTGATCAGATGGATCAGGGCGTTGGCCTTCTGATTTTTGTCGACGGGGCACAGCCATTGCTCTACGGCTTTTACCGTGGTGTTGGGTGGTGTTACTGAAATCTCTGCTGGATCATTGACCAACCCTTTAGCCAGAGCTCGAATATCATCGGAGAAGGTGGCGGAAAACATCAGGTTCTGACGCTTGGCCGGCAGCAGCGCCAGAATCTTTTTGATGTCGCGAATAAAACCCATATCGAGCATGCGATCAGCTTCGTCCAGCACCAGTATCTCCAGTTGCTTAAAACCGATGGCATTTTGCTGATAGAGATCCAGCAGGCGACCCGGGGTGGCAACCAGAATATCCGAGCCTTTGCGCAGCTTCATCATTTGTGGATTGATCTTAACCCCACCAAAAACCACGTTGGATTTCAGGGGGAGGTTCTTGCCGTAGTTTTCAACTGATTCACCCACTTGTGCGGCCAGTTCTCGGGTCGGTGTGAGCACCAGCGCTCTAACTTGATTGCCTCGTGCCTTTTCGCCTCGAGAGAGACGCTGCAACAGTGGCAGGGTAAAGCCCGCCGTTTTACCGGTACCGGTTTGTGCGGCGGCCATTACGTCACGGCCTTCAAGTACCGCGGGGATGGCCTGTGCCTGAATTGGCGACGGTACTTCGTAGCCCTGATCGGCAATGGCTTCAAGGATGGCGGGGGATAAATCCAGATCGGAAAATTTCATGTAGGAATTACTTTGAAAATGTGTAGGTTGGTCTGCGCGTGGCAATAACCAACATAGAAAAGTCGGCTATGCCTTTCCAGTACCAGACAGGCGCTGTGTGATAACCGACTTACGAATTGGGGGGTAGTTCAAAATC
>JALUYN010000068.1 GCA_027012915.1 Cellvibrionaceae bacterium | reverse complement strand
CCCCCTTTCGACCAACAGCCAACTGCAATTACCTCCACAAATCGTATAATGCTCGCAACACATCAAAGGTTGTTCATTCAATGGCAGACATCAAGGGTGAATTGAAGATCTCCGTGGGGCGACTGGAGCTCGGCATGCATGTCATCCGACTTGACAGACCCTGGGAGGAGACCGATTTTCTCATGCAGGGCTTTGTTATTCATAACAGTGACACCATCGAAGCACTGGCCCGCCAATGTGAATTCGTCTTTATTGAAACAACGACCCACGATACCACCGAATACAAAACAGATCGCAGAAAACAGAAGCAGGGGCTGTTCGCGCGTACGAGCAAACGTAAGACACCGACTCCCAATCGAGCACCAACATTAAGCACGGAAGACCCACAGTCTCCACCGCCCGAAAGTCGAAAAGTGACCTACACCAACAAAATCTCCACCGAAGCCGAGCTACCCAGAGCAAGAGATTCCTACAGTTCCGCAAAAACGTCGGTGAAAAATATCATGGACGGTATTCGTATTGGTCGAGCAGTCGACATGAACGGTGCCCGTGAAGTGGTCGATGATATCGTCGAGGGCCTACTCAGAAACAAAGACGCCCTCGCCTGGTTAACCAAAATCAAAAACAAGGATGAGTACACCGCAGAGCATTCATTGAACGTAAGTATTCTAAGCGCGACTTTTGCACGACATTTGGGCCACAGTGAAATAGACATCAAGAAAATCGCATTGGGTGGATTACTACACGATGTCGGCAAGGCCAGTATTCCGGATGAAATACTCAATAAAGAAGGTCGTTTCAACGATGAAGAGTACGAAATCATGAAGCGGCACACGGTATTGGGCAGAAATCTTTTGATGTCGGTGCCCAACAAAGACTATTCATCGATCGACATCGCCCACTGTCATCATGAACGCGTGGATGGCCGCGGTTACCCTAGACAACTTAAAGCACACCAAATACCCTATTTCGCAAAAGTTGTGGGCTTGGCGGATGCCTACGATGCGATCACCAGCAGTCGATGCTACGACAATGCCAGAGCATCCATGGAAGCACTGGATATTATCTATAAATGTAAAGGCGTACAGTTCGATGAGAAGCTCGCACTGGAATTTATCAAATGCATTGGCATCTATCCTCCAGGTTCCATTGTTGAATTGAAAGGCGGCGAAGTCGGCATTGTGATCAATTCAAATGACAAAAATAAACTGAAACCCAAAGTTCTTTTAGTGTTGGACAACAACAAAAAACTGACCCAAGAGAAAGTTGTCGATCTGAGTAAAACGTTGCCAGAGAAGACAGGCCTGGATATCAAGCGAGAACTCACCAACGGCAGTTTTGGCATTTACCTGGAGGAGTACATTCAGCGCGGCTTGACCATCAAAAGAACCACACCGTCGGCGCCACAACAGAAGACCCTACAATGACTGACACCAATTACTCTGAACAACGCTCACAGCCCCGCCACCTTTGCAACGATCAATTCAGTAACAGCACTCTGGAAACCGATGACGCCACCTATCAACTGCAATCGATCAATTTTCATCATCAGGGCATAGGATTATTTGGCCCGGAGAGACTGCCCACCACCGGCAATTACGCCATCAGTTTTTCGTGTCAAGACGAAGATAGCACTCTCCAAATTGAGCAACTTGCGTGTATCTTGATCTACTCCAACGAGACAGAAGTGGGCAATCAATATGGAGTACGATTCAATCTTGATCACATTGATCAAGAAGCACTGTCCAAGCTTCTCGACATAGAAAAACGATTGAAAAACAGCGAAGATTCAAACGGACGCTACGGCTTATTCCAAAATTAGAATCTATAGCGCTCCCTTTCATCAGCGCACTTGAAAGGAGCTCGTTCTCCAGAACTCCAACACAATCGAGAGCAATAACAAGCCCACCGCCAAACCAAATCCAACGACACCAATATTGATATCGAAAAGCAGCTTCTCGCTGCCGTCCAAATACTTCATCGAGCCGCCATAGAAACCCCGAAGGTTATAAGCCACAAGAAAACCTCCCGTCACCAACAAGCTCAAAACCGCGCCCATCAACACATTCTGTCGCAACCAAACCAACCAAAGGCAAACAACGCCAATTGCAGTATTGGTAAGTAACTGCCAAACCTCATGAATCCTAACGTGCGGCGTCCAATCTGGATTAAAAACGTGCGTGTCGTTAATCTCAAGTATCGGAACACCGACCGCGTACAAGCACACACAAAAGCTGATCAACAATTTTGCGATCATAGGTCGTTCCCCCGTAGAGCTATTTGAACCAATAGAGTCATCGTATTTACTGAGCCAAGAGATCAATCAGCAGCCATACGCAGGTACCCAGTAACATTAACGTTCCCACAAGAAAGACCTTCATGCGCACGGGTACGTAGTTACTTCCTGTATGAATAAAGCTGTGGACGATGCGCGATACGACGTAGAGTCCCATCAGAGAAACACTGAAGACGCTGACATTGTCAGTGAGGAATAGGATTACCGATAAAACGTAAAACAGTATGGGCGTTTCGAACTGGTTTGCGATGTTGTTGGATATCTTCACGACCTGCTCTGGCCAGGCCTTGGGATCAAGCGCCGTTACCTTCGGGTCAACCTCTCCCGCAGATCTGCGTTTGGCCACTGCAAGGCGAATGTAGAGTGAAAATATCAACAGCATGTGAACCAGCACGGGCAGAAATATCAGATTGGGATTCATTTTGGGCCTCTCTTTGGTGCCAAGTGCAGACTTCTGTCAAACACTGGATTAATATTGACACTGTCAATATACAACCAAAACATGGACACTGTCAACATGCAAAAATCGACCTCCGTACATCACGGAAATTTGCGCGCCGAAATTATCACTACCGCCCAAGGCCTGCTTGATGAAGAAGGCATAGAAGCTATCGGTATCCGCAAAGTCGCCCGTATTATAGGCGTTGCCCACTCCGCCCCCGCCAATCACTTCAAGAACCTGAAAGCACTGCTCACCGCTCTGGCAGCAGAAGCCTACCAAGAGCTCTCACAAACGCTGGATACAGCGATGGAGCAGGCCAGCCCTGACCTGAGAGCCCGCGTTCAGTGCTTTGCCAACGCCATGCTCGACTATGGCCTGCAGTATCCCAATCGCTATCACCTGCTGTGGCGCAAAGACTGCGTCAATCCCGATGACGAACAACTCAACCAGGCCATGGACCACATCTATGACCGGCTACTCACCGTGCTTGAGCCACACAGCTCTGAGGCAATCGATATCGAATCCCAAGCGATCGCCCTTTGGTCATTGATCCACGGTTACGTATCCCTGCGCCTGGATGGCAGTCTTGACAGGGGCACGGACGCCATCAGCGGCGAAGATCGCAGCACCGCGGTTCTTGACGTATTAATCAACGGATTGAGTGGCTCACAGCAAACCTGAAAAACACCAAAAATTGCCGCATTAGCGCTTGCGTTTCCCCCGAAAACCAGTAATATACGCGCCTCCTTCGGGTCGTTAGCTCAGTCGGTAGAGCAGTTGGCTTTTAACCAATTGGTCACTGGTTCGAATCCAGTACGACCCACCATATTTAAACAAAAAAGGCTCGCCATCGGCGGGCCTTTTTTGTTTAACCACGCGGAGCGTGGAGTTGTTCTTCGAAGTGCGGTTCGACCAACTGTGCTCACAGCACAGTTGAGACGCCGAAGGCGCCCCGAAGGGGTGAAAACGCCAGAGGCAATGGCGTTTTCATCCATCCAGTACGATTACTCTCCGTTCCAGATCCATGCCACCATCGGCGGGCCTTTTTTGTTCCTACACATCCCGGCGCAGCCGCTACGCGGTACGTGGAATCGTTCGTCAAAGTGCGGTTCAACCAACTGTGCTTACAGCACAGTTGAGACGCCGAAGGCGCCCGCAGGGCGAAAACAGCCCATAGGCTGTTTGAGTCACAAATCAGCAGGACAGCTGATTTGGGCAACCTTTAGGTTGGCCGTAAGGCTGAACTACATGGATGTAGCGAATCAATCCAGTACGATCATTCTCCAATCCCTATTTCCTGCACTCATAGAGCGACCTTTTCCATTCCCCCTTTCGACCAACAG
>JALUYN010000067.1 GCA_027012915.1 Cellvibrionaceae bacterium | reverse complement strand
CCATGAATAGAACCTTTGAGCGCTGTATCAAGAAAGACGGTGCAGAGCAGTATCAGTGGGATTACAAACGCTTTAAGAAGAACCCGGAAAAGTTCTATCGCAATCTATAATGCCGCGTCAGGAGTGGCATGTTCCTGATGCTTGGTGCGCAGTAGATCCTGCCAGGCGTCACTATTGACCACTTCGGCAACGATGTTTTCAAGCTCTGCAAACGCGCCACTGTATTTCTGCGGGAATAGAATGGCACGAGAGTATTGATCGTGCGGTGTGGTCATGGCATTGAAGGTATTGGGTTGGAATACCGTGTTTTCGTAATATTTCAATGTCAGCTGGCTCAGAATGGTTGCGTCTGCACGTCCTGCTGCCAGTAGTTTTAAGTTTTGCAGTTCTGAAGAGGTCTTTATGGCTTGTTGCGACCCGCTTTTCAAGTTGTCAGCGACGCCCCAAAAGTAATATCCCCTTGGTATGGCCAGGTTTAGCCCGATCAGATCGTTTGGGTGTTGGTAGTTAACGCTCAGGCCTTTGCGTACAACAACGATGTCTGTGTCCCACAAAAACGGAGGGCTCCACAGGTAACGAGTTTGCTGCTTGTCTTTGAACCATATCGGGTTCACTCCTATCAAGGCGCCCTGCAGTTGGTTTGATTGCAGCAACAAATTGACACGCTTTCTCGGCATGTATTGGAGTTTGATGCGCCACTGTTGCTGGGCTTCATTTATCAAATTGATAAGCGCCTGATACAAGCCCACTTGCAGAGTCGGCTCTGAATCCTGCCGCGATGATCTTTCGGCGGCAGCGATTGCCTGGGTCTTGCTACTGAAATAATAGGGGGGCGTGTCGTGGTAGGTGTAAAACGTAAGTTCTGAGGCGTGGACGTAGCTGCAACACAGCATTAGAGCAGCAGAGATAAGCAGCGATGTTAGCCTTGAGAGAGCGCCCATGGGGTTGGTTCACCGAATCGTTGCTACGACGGTCTTCCATTTAAAAGGCTTTGTGAGGCTGGTGCAATAAAAAACCGCGACTGATTAGCGGCCGCGGTTTGATATAAGGGAATAGGCTGCTGAATCGGAGACTTCAGTATTGGCTTTCCGGCAGGTGAACGGTGAAACCTTCCATATCGTCGGTAACCACCAGCTGGCAGCTCAGGCGACTGTTGGCTTTAGGGTCGACGACCGCTTCCAGCAGGTCCTGTTCACTGCTTTCAGGGGCAGGAACCTTGTCCAAACAGGCTTCGTCCACATAGCAGTGACATGTAGCGCAGGCGCAAGCGCCGCCACATTCACCGAGAATTCCGTCAATCATATTGTCGATGGCGCCCTGCATCAGGTTTTCGCCAACGGCAAGGTCCGCTTCAAACTTGTTGCCTTGGGCATCAATGTAGTTAATTACGGGCATAGCTCACCTTTAGATACTTCTGTTTTATAAAAATAATGAGCCGTGGATTTTGCCGATTTAGCGCAGCTCTGTCCATATACAAAAAAGCCCGCATCATGCGGGCTCTTGAGAGATATTACTCAAACATATCCGGGCATTCGGCTACGATTACATCGTAGAGGGGTTGGAACTGGAACTGACCGGCCAAGGGGTTACCTACGGTGTTATAGGTTTCCCTGGCGACTTCCGGGCGGATCAATTTGGGAGTGCCGGCAGCCTCGGCCATCAGTTGTGCCTGACAACTGCGCTCCATGGTGATAAACCACCAGGCCGCGGCTTCTACGGTCTCTCCAACGGTGATAAGACCGTGATTTTGTAAAATGGCGGCTTTGTTGTCTCCCAGAGCTTTGGCGATACGCTCGCCCTCATTCATTTCCAGAACGACACCGCCGAAATCGTCGTAGACCACGTGATCTTCATAGAAAGCACAGGCGTCCTGAGTTAATGGGTCGAGCGGACGGCCCAGCGAGGACCAGCTCTTGCCGTATACCGAGTGAGCGTGAGCGGCGGCGACAACATCAGGGCGTTCTTTGTGGATATGGGAATGGATGGTATAGGCCGCGCCATTGAGAAGGCCTTCGCCCTCAACGATCTCACCGTCGTGGTTTACCAATATCAGGTCTGACATTTTCATCAGTTTGAAGGACACGCCCATGGGGTTTACCCAGAGGTGATCGCTCAGCTCAGGATCACGAACGGTGATGTGGCCGGCAACGCCCTCGTCAAAGCCAAATTTGCCGAACAGGCGAAACGCAGCGGTCAGGCGCTGTTTGCGGTGCAGGCGCTCTTCTTCAATAGAAGAACCGGCATTCATGCCTTCGATGTCCGCCATATCGGCGTTCATTACAATATCGTTCATCGCATTAGTCATAATATCTCTCTCGTTGTATTTGTTGTGTTCGGAGGTTCTCGTAAGATTCGAGAAGAATTGTATGAGTTAATGGTAGACTGTCCGAGTGCAAATGCGGACAAATTCGCAGTCTTTGTTACCTGTTTTTCCACGTTTTGAGTTATTCAGCAGATGTCATTAAAAAAAGGCAAGTATCGGCACTATAAGGGGCCGGAGTACGAAGTATTTGAAGTGGCCCGCCACAGTGAGACCGAGGAGCAAGTGGTGGTCTATCGCTGCCTCTACGGCGACTACAGCTGGTGGGTGAGACCGTTGCAGATGTTCACCGAGACCGTCGAGGTCGATGGCCAGGAAGTTCCAAGGTTTGCCTACGTGGGCCCCATGAATGAGTCTTGATACACCCACAGGTGAAGGGGCGTTGGAATCCATCTGGCGATGCCCGGTGTGCCAGGAACCTCTAAAGTTTCAGGACAATCAGGGTTACTGCGACAACAATCACCGATTTGATCGCGCGCGCCAGGGCTACTACAACCTGTTGCTGGCCAATCAAAAGCGCAGCAATGACCCGGGTGATACCCGGGAGATGATGTTGCGCCGTCGTACGTTTTTAAACGCCGGTCACTATCAACCGCTGGCGGATCATCTGTGCCTGATGTTGAGGGACGGTCAGGACGGGTCAGATAAGTCGTTGACTGTGTTGGACAGTGGCTGCGGCGAGGGTTATTACCTGGAACAGCTATCGCACAGTGGCGCAGTGATGCACGGCTATGGTCTGGATATTTCCCGCGAAGCGCTGAAACTGGCTGCCAGGGAGTACCCTGAGAGGCAATGGGTGGTGGCCAGTAGTTTCAGTCTGCCTGTGCAGAGCAAAAGTGTTGATCGCGTTCTGCGGGTGTTTGCTCCGGGCGACGATGCAGAAGTGCGGCGAGTGTTGCGAGACGGCGGTGAACTCTGGCGTGTGGCCCCTGGCCCGGCGCATCTGCAACAGTTAAAAGCGCGACTGTATGACAAGGTACAATTACATAAGGAACCGAACATACCGGATGGCTTCGTGGAATTGGCCCGCGACCGATTGAACTTTACCCTTGAGTTGAGCAGTGGGGAACAGATAGAGCAGTTGCTGGGCATGACCCCCTTCGCCTGGCAATCATCGCCGCAAAAGCTCGAACAGTTGCGCCAGCTAGAGCGTCTCGAGGTTCAGGCGGATTTTATCGTACAGCGCTTTGGAGTGGACAATGACCGCTGAGCCCCATGACGCAAGTATTTCCGCGCGGGATATCTACTGGATGCGCGAGGCGTTGCAGAGAGCCGCCCGGGCGGAGGCTCTCAACGAAGTTCCCGTCGGCGCGGTAGTCGTCCTTGATGATGAACTGGTGGGAGAGGGCTGGAACCAGCCCATTGTGAATCACGACCCCACAGCCCACGCGGAGATTATGGCGTTGCGCGATGCGGGCCAGCGTCTGCAAAACTACCGTCTGCCCGGCGCTACTCTCTATGTGACTATTGAGCCCTGCACCATGTGCGCAGGTGCCATTGTTCACAGTCGCATTGAACGCGTCGTCTATGCCGCTACCGAGCCTAAAGCAGGTGCGGTAGAGAGCAATAGCCGGGTATTTGATGGCGGCGAGCTAAACCACCGTGTGCAATACCTCGGAGGGGTGTGTGCCGACGACGCAACCGCTATGATTCAGGCGTTTTTTAAGCGACGTCGGGAAGAGGTTAAGGCATTGAAGCGCGCGGCCAGAGAGCAGAATGAGAGCTCTTGATTCGTTGATTGTGCTGCTTATTTGAGGGCTGCCCCCCTAGAGCGTAGTTTC
>JALUYN010000066.1 GCA_027012915.1 Cellvibrionaceae bacterium | reverse complement strand
CAGTAATACAGGAGTGCCGCAACGATATAGAATTTAAACTCTACATAGATCGACCAATAAGCGTCTTCTATACTGCGCATTTCTAGCCCTGTTACCTTCCACCATACGTAAGGCTCAACAAAAGATAGTCCAGGAACAAGATCAATGACATTTGGAGAACCAGCAGGTCGCTCGTAAAAAAAACCCGAAGACAAAAAAACTACAACGGAGCAAATGAGCATAGCAGGAAACAACCTGAGCCAGCGCTTATATACGAACACAGTCGCGTTACTGCATTTTTCCAGGGACATTAAAATTACAAAACCAGATATCAAGAAAAACAGTTGAACACCGAGATATCCGTATTTGAACAAAGGAAATTCTGAATACACTTCCCCATATGGAACAACCTCAGTCCAACGCGCATATGCGTGAAAGAAAAGCACCAACAATATAGCTACGCCACGCAACCCGTCCAGATAATCGATACGTCCCATAGTAATAATCATCCAATCAACTACTTAACAAGAACAGAAAACGCCTAACGGCAATCGCCAAACACTACTCCACGACCGTCAGAAAATTTCATTAAAAATAGCAGCCAACATCTCAGTACTGTGTCGCCTACTGAACTTACGAGCATCTGAAGCACTCATTGTTGGCGCGACACCAGTCTCTACCGATGAAATAAAATCCATAAGGCACATCTTGATCTTACCTAAATCCTCTAGTGGACAGACATCAGGAAAGCCCGCTTTCAACATCTCGCGAGCTGTATCACCTTCATCATCAGCCAATGTAATTACTGGCTTACCGATCCTAAAGTACTCATAAATTTTTGCTGGAACCTGATGATTACAACTTTTTCCCTGCAAAACGAGAAGAGCGTCTACAGACATCATTTCAGCTATTGCAGTTCTGTAACCCACTGAAGGTCTAAATTCCAGAATATCATCAATTCCCAACTCAACGGCTTTAGACCGGTATAGAGATTCATGCCCACTTGCCCTGAAAACAACTATCAATCTATCTTTGCTCAGCACCCCATCATTCTTAAGTTCGGCCAAGGCCTGAAAAAAATGTGACGGGTCTCTCTCGTTAACATACACCAAACCGCTATGTAGTAACCGAACAGCCCCTGAGCGCTCAGAACCTTTGAAGACATCAGCATTGCTCCTTGCCCTCTCCACCTCACTGAAGATATCTTCATTGTACCCGTTGGGTATAACCAGCCAGCGACTATCCGGAATGTGGGGATAGCGGGCCTTGTACAATTGCAACGTGGACGGTGTGGTAAAAATGGCGCGCCGACAGGAGTTAACCACCCAGCGCTCAATCAAGCGGTGAGCTTTGCGCTGCCAGTTATCCCTGGGATAACTGTCATCTAACATAGAGTCCCGAAAATCCGCCACCCATGGAATACCTGTCACTTTGCTCAGAGCAACGGCAATAAGAAACGCAGTGCCTATAGGGTAGGTTGCCCAGATCACTTCGGGGCGATGCTTGCGAATCAACTTTAAGCCTGAGACAAATCCGCCCAGCACCCAACTCACCCAACGGTCTGGTAGAGCCATCCATTGTGAATAACGCCCCCGAAACGAGAGATGACGTGCAGTATCTAGGGCAAATGCGCGACACACCTCAACATCCTCGGGAATATCTTGCAACTGGTCGCTACTGGTGAGCTCATAGGCCCTGGGGTGCGCCGTTAACACCACCGGATGCCACTGATGATCGCGCAGGTAGCGGGAGATGGCCAAGGTTCGCTGCACACCACTGCTTACCTGTATTGGCGGGTAGTGATAGGCAATTAGCAGCACTTTTCTCATTTATTTTGCAGCCATCCCAGGGTTTTGCGTGCGACCTCGTCACGAAACTCGCGCGATGAAAATGTGTGATCTGCCTCATCCATAGGGCAAACAGTGAAGCGTTTCTGCTTGAGTAGCTTCTTCAATTTTGCGGACCCAGAAACCACATCTTTGAATTGCGATGCGGTGAGGTCCCTACCACTCAAGATCAGCAACACCTGTCCCTTAAAACGACTCAGCCCGTTGTATATTCTCGACCCCAAGGGTCCAGAGTCAGCCTTCGCTTCTGTATCTACCGGCACATCTTCACTGCGAGCTTTACTGACATTTTCACTCAATTCACCCAGAGATTTACCAGGATTGAACTTGCCGCTGAGCACTTTCTTCCAAAAGGACCGACTGAACAAGCGCTGCAAGTAGTAATACTTGAGAAAAGCCTTCGCTTCACCCTGCTCACTATAGGCCCATGGATTGAGCAATATCAAACGGCTGATGCGAGAATCCGTTGGCGCATAGAAGGCCGCAGCCGATGCTGCATCGCACAATCCCCACAACGCGACTCGCTGAAGATCGGAAACTCGCGACTGAAAGCAGTCTACAGCCGCGGCAATATCTTCGCTTATATGCTCAAAGCCTAATAGTTCACCACTACTATCACCCATTCCCCGATAATCAAAACGCAATACCGGTATGCCCGCCTCGGCCAAATGGCGAGCCAGCAACACAAACTGGCGATGACTGCCAACCCGATATTGCGGTCCACCAACAATCAGTAGCACACCCTCTGCGGCAGGCTCGGGCACGCTATGCAACACACCCGCCAGCTGTTCGCCCCGGCAGCTAAAACTGACCGGCTGCTCGGAAAATGTCTCAATTGGTGCGTCAACCGATTTCTGAGCCAATGCGTCAACCATAATCATCTGAGCAGTTTCACCACCCGGCTGGCTGACCAATCCCGCGAGACTTCCCCGGGTTGCGTCGATCAAATTCGGCGCCATGGCGATCTCTTGAGTCGTCCAAAATGACTCACCAGCAACCGTTGCTATGTCAACCTTGATACCCTGCTCTTGCAGCGTCGCTACGGCGGTTTTGGCAACCGGGGTCAGTGGTTTCTCTGCGTTGCTGGCAATCTCAAACCAGCTCACTGATAGAGCGCTCGGCAATCGGGATTCCTTTAGCTTGATGCGCGACACGGGCTCAATTAATTCCGGACTCAGCGAGTAACCAGCAACTTCAAGCATCTCTCCTGCCGCTGACTGTTGCATCAACTCTGCAACAGTCAGCTTTTGACCTTCCATCATGGCTGCCGCCACCTTGAGACGCAGAAACTGCTTGATAAACTGCTGGCCGTCCAATACTGGCTGCCACAGCAACAAGTGACGTACGAATGGATTGACGCTTGAGGACAAGCGCTGCAATACCTCTAGCGCAAGCAAGCAACCACTTCGAAGAGCCCACAAACTGATGGATTCGGGCTTATGCTCAACTATCCAGTCGAGCATAAAGAGAAGATCGTCAACCCAGATATCCCAACGAGCCTGAGCAAACTCCCCCTGACTGTCTCCAGTGGCAAACAAATCTACTACTACTACATTGTGGCCGGCATCAGCCAGCGCTCTGGCCTGAAGGCTAATCATGGGACGAGATTTATTCATCTCTTCGGCAAAAGGGGGACACAGCAACACCCAGGATGCGGATGTCACTGAAGAAGGAGAATAAATGGATACAAACAGTTTGCCGGCAGGTCCGTCTATATAGCAAGAATGCACGTTGATTTCCTAGTGGTCAGATACGTTAACTCCAACCAATTATGCCGTTGTTTATCGACATTGCGAACCATTCAAGGCCGGCACCCAGCGAAACCCGCGACCTGAACACTCATGGCAGTCATGGACCGGAAGATATCAATTCAGCTTTGCGGCAACAAATTCGTACAGAGAACCCAGAGTTTCAAAAATTTCTCCGTCAATCTCATCATCATCGACGGCGATACCAAAATTATCTTCTATGGCTCCAATCACTGTCACAACGGCCATGGAATCAAACTCCGGCACACTGCCAAGTAAGCCTGTAGATTCATCAAAATCGTCGATCCGGTCACCTAACTGCAACACTTCGCCAATAATTTGCTTTACGTCATCCAATGAAACCATAACGGCCAACCCCAGAGTAGAAATCGTGATTTTGAAGGAGCCGTATAGTACCATTATGAGCCCTGACGGATACAGACATATACGACAATGAATTTTGCCGGACATCACACCTCTGCACGGACGCACGGCCTGTTTGGCTGGACCTCTCTGTCGCCCAACGCCGTACAGGCTTCAGCCTCAATCGAGAGCATGAGTGAAGCA
>JALUYN010000065.1 GCA_027012915.1 Cellvibrionaceae bacterium | reverse complement strand
AGCGAAATGGCATCATCACCGCCTCAACTCGCTCAGCGCCCAGGGCATCTACGGCTACCGCCAGGGTCAACGCTGAGTCAATACCACCGGACAACCCCAGCACCACACCTTTAAAACGATTCTTGTTGACGTAGTCTCTGACCCCCAGCACCAGCGCCTGATACACACTGGCTAGCCGCTCGGGAGCCGGCGTTTGACTCTCTGTATTGACCAGGCACTTACCACTTTCTACCGCAATTTCCACCGGTACCAGACACGACTCAAAGCTGGGGGCCTGTACATTAATCTGACCGGTGCTGTCGGCAACCATCGAGGCGCCATCAAAAACCAGTTCATCCTGCGCTCCGACCTGATTCACATAGACAATCGGCATTGCTCCTTCACGGCTGCGCTCGCGCAGCAATTCTTTGCGTTCATCGAGTTTGCCCAGATGGAACGGCGAAGCGTTCAAATTCAGCATGATGTTGGCGCCGGCGTCAGCTGCCTGCATCATGGGCTCGTATTGCCAGATATCCTCGCAGATGGTGATCGCAGCCTTAACTCCACGCACGCGTACCACGCAGGCGCTGTCGCCAGGCACAAAATAGCGCTTCTCATCAAAAACCCGGTAGTTGGGCAGATGCTGTTTGGCGTACTCAGCAGTCAACTCTCCCCCATCGATCACTCCAGCCATGTTAAAAACACGCCCGGCAACAACACGCGGATAGCCCAATACCACAGCAGCCTGAATAGACGCCCCCTGAATGGCATCCAGCGCCTTGTTGATACGCAACTCTAGACTTTCGCGTAACAACAGATCTTCTGGCGGGTATCCGGTCAGCGTCAGTTCGGGGAATACTACGATGTCAGCTCCGTGCTCGGCCTCAGCCTGACGCACGGTTTCAATAACCAGTTCAGTATTGCCCTGGATATCCCCCACCAGAGGGTTTATCTGAGCCATTACAATATTTAGAGTGGGCATCTCTGGGAACTCTTGTCGTTTAAGGTCATACTAACCGCGGCAACCGGCGGCAAATTCAGGGCCGCTATTTTCGACCAATACTCATAATTAAGCAAAGCCCAAGATGCAGCGTCAGAGCACCGACATCAATCACTCGCTTCTGAGAATCTATTCATACTATCGTACCGCCCTCGGTAGCATCCTGTTGTTGATCCACTACTCAGGTGTTGCGCCCTATGCTCTGGGACATAAGTACATTTCTCTGTTTGTCACCACCTCTACGGCCTACACATTGCTCAACATCCTGGCACTGTTTGCTCTCTGGCTGGGAAGATTTGAACCCCGAGCCGAACGTATTTTCGGTATTTTATTGATTGATATTGTCGCCATTACCCTGATCATCCACTCCAGTGGCGGAATGGGCAACGGTCTTAGTTTTCTATTGTTGATCTGCGTTGCCATTGGCGGAATTCTGCTGTCTCGGCAGCTGAGTTTTGTGATTGCAGCCATCGCCAGCCTGATTTTGATAGCGCAAACAACCTACAACATCAATTTGGGTCTGGGTGAGAACCGCACTTTGTTCTCTGCCGGCTCCCTGGGCATGGTCATGTTTGTGGCGGCCTTTTCGTTCAGTCATTTGAGTATGCGATTGCGGCAAAGCTCCATGGAAGCAGCTATTCAAGCAGCTCACGCCCGCCACCTCGAGCGAATTGCACAGTCTATCGTTGAACGGATGCAGACCGGCGTTGTCGTGTGTGCCGCCAACGGCGACGTGGAAGTAATCAATAAATCCGCCATGAATTTTCTAAACTGGCACGATCAAAGTCAGCGCAACATAGCCGACATCCCGCCACTGCACTACCAAATGCAGGATTGGAAACACAATCCAAATTTCAGGCCGTCAGCAGAAGCGCTCAATGAAAACGTGCGCATGAGCTTTTCCAAACTGGACCCAGGTAACGACGCGCAGACGGTAATATTTCTGGAGGATAACAAAGCCCTGACCCGGGAAGCACAGCAATTGAAACAGGCCTCCCTGGGCCGACTGACGGCCAGCATTGCCCACGAAATTCGCAACCCCCTTGGCGCTATCAGTCACGCAGGACAGCTACTTTCGGAATCTCCATCACTGGACGCTGCCGACAAACGCCTTACAGAAATCATCGAAACCCACAGCAAACGGGTTAATCAGATCATCGAAAATATCATGCAGATTTCAAGGGGGAGCACGCCTCAACCCGAGACGGTCAATCTGAATCTCTGGCTGCCGCAATTTGTGGACGATTACAAACACCACTGCGAGCCAAATGCCGATATCGAACTGCAAGTCCTGCCCGATGAGACCTTGGTTCGCATGGATCTGAGTCAACTGCGGCAAGTTCTGCACAATCTTTGCGACAATGGTCTGCGACACGGCTATAAAGTGACGCAGCGCCATCACCTGAAGATACGCGCGGATATTGATCGCTACAGCTCTCTGCCTTATATCGAAGTACTGGACGACGGCGAAGGCATACCGGAGGACAAAGTCACCTCGGTATTCGAGCCTTTCTTTACCACAGAAGCATCAGGATCTGGACTGGGTCTGTACCTGTCAAAAGCCCTCTGCGAGGCGAATCACGCCTCCCTTGAATACCAACCAAGCTCAGGTTTAAGCTGCTTTAAACTGACATTCGCACACCCCAACCGTATTTATTGACCCTATGACTGAAGCCAACGCCACTGCTCTGATTGTTGATGACGAACCAGATATTCGCGAACTACTGGAAATAACTCTGCTGCGTATGGGAGTAGAGTGCCAGAGCGCCGGAAACGTTACCGAGGCGATTCAATGCCTCATGAATAACAGTTTCCAGGTGTGCCTTACCGATTTAAGGCTACCCGATGGCGACGGCATCGAAATCGTCAGCTGGATCCAAAAGAACCAACCCGAATTGCCGGTCGCCGTATTTACAGCGCACGGTAATATGGATACCGCGATTCACGCAATGAAGGCTGGGGCCTTTGACTTTATCTCCAAACCGGTCGAGCTAGAGCAGCTGCGGTCGCTAATCAATACAGCTTTGAAACTGAGCTGTAAATCTGAGCAATCCGGCGAGAATATTCTCGGTAATGCTCCCGCGATTTCCCGCCTGCACAAGCAGATCGCCAAGGTAGCGCGCAGCCAAGCGCCGGTCTACATCAGTGGGGAATCCGGCACGGGCAAGGAACTTGTCGCACGCGCCATCCACTACCAAGGCGGACGCTCAGATGCCCCATTTATTCCCGTAAACTGCGGTGCCATACCCAGCGAGCTTATGGAAAGCGAGTTCTTCGGTCACAAGAAAGGCAGTTTTACGGGCGCTAACGCCGATAAACAAGGCTTGTTTCAGGCTGCCGATGGCGGAACTCTGTTTTTGGACGAAGTCGCCGATCTGTCACTGGAAATGCAGGTCAAACTGCTGCGAGCACTGCAGGAAAAAGCCGTACGTCCGGTTGGCGCAGAGGCAGAAATCCCCATAGACGTACGCATCCTCAGCGCCACCCACAAGGATCTGGCCGAAGAAGTACATAGAGAGCGCTTTCGCAACGATCTTTTCTACCGCATCAACGTTATTCAAATACAACTACCACCGCTGCGCGAGCGCAGCGAGGATATTCCCCTGCTTGCCGAGAAATTTCTGGAAAAGTTTGCCTCGGACTGCGGCCTGGAGACACCCAGCCTGACACCGGATGCTCTTAGCGCCCTGCAGATTTACAGTTTTCCCGGCAACGTCAGGGAGCTGGAGAACGTGCTCGAGCGCGCCTTTACTCTGTGTGAAGACGACCAAATTACGCTGGAGGATATTCAACTACCTCAACCCCTGACCCCGCAGAAGGAAGAAATCCCTGACGGCAGTAGCCGCAACACACCGGAAATGAACGAAAGCTACGAATCTCTGGATGAATATCTTGAGGAAATCGAGCGAGATGTAATCACTCAGACTCTGGAAGAGACTCGCTGGAACCGCACCGCTGCGGCAAAAAAACTGGGCATTAGCTTTCGCTCCTTTCGATATCGCCTCAAAAAACTTGGGCTCGATGACTGAGTTTCATACTCTCGCACCATAACTTTAGAAAGATTCTCATGAGAATGTCGTGGCGCCCACTTAATCTTTTGGAGCGCTGCCATGGCTACTGCCCCGCCATACCCTCAATCAGGACTGAGCCTGCTGGAACTGCTTATTTCAA
>JALUYN010000064.1 GCA_027012915.1 Cellvibrionaceae bacterium | reverse complement strand
CGCTCGCATTTTTGTCGGCGTACAGGTATCGCCGGATCAGAAAGACCGCTTCGAGTTGGTAGATAAACTCAAGGGCAAAGGCTACGAAGTGGTGGACATGACCGACAACGAAATGGCCAAGCTACACATTCGCTATATGGTCGGCGGTCACGCGCCGCAAGTGACTGATGAAGTGGTGGTGCGTTTTGAATTCCCAGAGCGCCCTGGTGCTTTGCTCAACTTCCTGACGCAAATGGCCGGTCGCTGGAATATCTCTATGTTCCACTACCGCAATCACGGCTCGGCCTATGGTCGCGTGTTGGTGGGGATGCAAGTGCCCAAGGGTGAGCGCGGTAAGATGAATGAGTTTTTGAAGGGATTGAATTATCCGTTTTGGGATGAGACGGATAATGAGGCTTATCAGTTTTTCTTGGGGTAAGGTTTCTTTTATTTAGTGTGCTGATTTTGAGCTAGGGTTTCGCCCTGCTGGGCGAGTTAAGACCTTTGGTCGCCCAAAGGCCTTAACAATCCAAAACCGCCCCAGTCAGTCGCCGGCTGCGCCGGTTCCCTGCGCTACTCAGAAATTAGCGGCCGTTCGCAAACTCGCATTTTTCGACTTTCAGTCAAAAAATACTCAAACAGTGCTCACTCTTTGAGCCGCTAATTTCTTCCGTTGCTCGGCGACTTCAAAGGGGATTCAGGGTGCCACATTTGAGGTTGGCACCCCGGGTCCCGTATGAGTTGCCGAGTGGAGAGGCGAGACAAGGGGAAATCGCACATGGATGTGCGATTTAGGCGTATCGCGCAGGACGCGCGTTACGCCGACCCGCAGGATTGGCTCGGAGCGAGGGAAGCCGAAGGCCAACGAATCAGGGGGTGCTTTTCTTTGCTTCGGTTTCTTTTGCACAAGCAAAAGAAATGAAGTCGCCCAGCAGGGCGAAACCTGACTGCAACGTAAAGAAGCAAAACAGAAGAGCACCCAAAACAAAACCAACAATCCCAAAAACAAAAAAAGCCCCATCATTTCTGATGAGGCTTCGCAGAATCAACCAAGCCCAACCTTAATCCTTGAGCTTCTTATACTGCATCCGATGCGGCTGCGCATCCTCACCCTTACGCGCCACCAAATCCTCATGGTATTCAGTGTAGTTACCCTCGAAGAACTCAATGCTGCCATCGTCTTCATAGGCGAGAATGTGCGTCGCCACGCGATCCAGGAACCAGCGGTCGTGCGAGATCACCATGGCGCAGCCGGGGAAGGTATTGAGGGCTTCTTCCAGGGCGCGCAGAGTTTCCACGTCCAGGTCGTTTGAGGGTTCATCGAGCAGCAGCACGTTGGCGCCCTGCTTCAGGGTATTGGCCAGGTGCAGACGGCCGCGTTCACCGCCGGATAATTCGCCGACACGTTTTTGTTGGTCGCTGCCCTTGAAGTTAAAGCGGCCTACGTAAGAGCGGGAGTTAACTTCGTAGCCACCGATTTTGAGGATATCCAGGCCGTCTGAAATCTCTTCCCACACGGTTTTGTTGTCATCCAGGTTTTCGCGGCTTTGTTCAACGAAGGCTACCTTAACGGTTTCACCCAGAACCACTTCACCGCTATCCGGTTGCTCGGTGCCAGCGATCATGCGGAACAGGGTGGACTTACCAGCGCCGTTGGCGCCGACGATACCGACGATGGCTCCTTTGGGTACGGTGAAGCTCAGGTCTTCAATCAGCAGGCGATCGTCAAAGCTCTTGGTGACATTGTGGAATTCGATGACCTTGTCACCCAGACGCTCGCCGGGTGGAATGTAGATTTCGTTGGTCTCATTGCGGGTCTGGAATTCCTGAGACTGCATTTCTTCAAAGCGGGCCAGACGTGCCTTGTTCTTGGCGTGGCGACCTTTGGGGTTCTGACGCACCCACTCCAATTCTGCCTTGATGGCTTTCTGGTGCGAGGCTTCAGTGCGCTGTTCCTGCTCCAGGCGCGCTTCCTTCTGCTCCAGCCAACTGGAGTAGTTGCCCTCGTAGGGAATGCCGTGGCCGCGGTCCAGTTCCAGAATCCAGCCGGCGGCGTTGTCCAGGAAGTAGCGATCGTGGGTGATGGCCACCACGGTGCCGGGGAAGTCTACCAGGAAGCGTTCCAGCCAATACACGGATTCGGCGTCCAGGTGGTTGGTGGGCTCGTCCAGCAACAGCATGTCTGGGCGTGACAGCAGCAGGCGGCAGAGGGCGACTCTTCGACGCTCCCCCCCGGATAGTTTGGTCACATCCGCATCCCAGGGTGGCAGGCGCAGGGCATCGGCCGCGGCTTCCAGTTTGTGATTCAGGTTGTGGGCGTCCCACGCCTGAATAATATCCTCCAATTGCCCCTGCTTTTTGGCCAGGGCGTCGAAGTCGGCATCCGGCTCGGCGTAGTCGGCGAAAACCTGATCCAGCGCCGCCATGGCATCCAGCGCTTCGCGTACACCATCTTCTACATTGCCGCGTACGTCTTTTTCCGGATCCAACTGCGGCTCCTGGGGCAGATAGCCCACTTTGATACCAGGCATCGGACGCGCTTCACCGCTGATATCGGTATCGACGCCGGCCATAATGCGCAGCAAGGTGGATTTACCCGCACCGTTGAGACCCAGTACGCCAATCTTCGCACCGGGGAAGAAGGACAGGGAAATATCTTTCAGAATTTCACGCTTTGGCGGAACCACTTTGCCAACGCGGTTCATAGAATAAACGTACTGTGCCATGGGGCTTTAACCTCTTAAATTGTCTGTGGCTGCGCCGGGGGATTCAGTGCGGAAAGTTACAGAAACTGCTGCGCTAATACAATGTTAATTGCCCTGGATCTGACCATGACGGGGCACGGAGCTGTGCTGCATACGCGGCATACAATCGTCGCAATAACCGCCGTGCGGAGACTCTGAAACTGCAGATGCAAAAGTGGCTCGCCGCCCGGCCGAAGCAGCCGCTGGTTGATGGCTCTTTGAATTACCAACTGCTTTTATGGCGCAATATAGTCCATCCCCTAAGCAATATAGTCAATTGGAGAGCCCTCGCCTTCTCCTTATTATGGCCGGCCACTGATTAAAAGGTGATCAGCTGTGCAGGCCGTAGTAGCGCTTTGCAAAGCCACACCTCAATAACAACTACCGACAACCAGAACAGAATAGAGGGACACCCATGGCTTTGGATAACACAAATGCCGATACCGAAGAAGCCCGCGAAATTGCCGCGATGATGGAGCGCGCTCGCGCCGCTCAAGCCCAAATTGCCGACTACACCCAGGAACAGGTCGATGAGCTGATCAAGGCCATGGTGTGGTCTTGCTGTCAGCCGGGTGTTGCCGAGGGTATTGCGCAGCACACTGTAGATGAAACCCAACTGGGCAACTACGACGGCAAGTTTGCCAAGATCTTCACCAAGACTCGCGCCGCGTTGATGGACATCATTGACGACAAGTCCGTGGGCGTGATCGAAGAAGACAAAGAGCGCAATATCATCAAAATCGCCAAGCCAGTAGGTGTTATCGGTGCCCTGTCGCCCTCCACCAACCCCGAGGCAACACCGGTGATCAAAGGCATTAATGCCGTTAAAGGCCGCAACGCCATCATTGTTGCACCGCATCCGCGCGCCAAGCTGACCAACAAAATGATCATAGACAATATGCGCGCCGCTCTGGAAAAAATGGGAGCGCCGGCAGATCTGGTGCAGGGTATTGATATCCCTTCCCTGGAAAAGACCGACGAGCTGATGAAGCAATGCGACCTGGTACTGGCCACCGGTGGTCCGGCAATGGTGCGCTCTGCCTACTCTTCAGGTACTCCGGCGCTGGGTGTCGGTGCCGGTAACGCTGTGATCACCGTGGATGATACCGCCGACCTGGACGAAGCGGCTGAGAAAATCCGCATCTCCAAAACTCTGGATCTGGCCGCTTCCTGCTCTGCGGACAACTCCGTGATTGCTTTCGAGTCCATCTACGATGAGCTGCTGGAAAAGCTCATTGGCGAAGGTGGTTACCTGGCCTCTGAAGAAGAAGCTAAAAAGATCGAGGCCGTACTCTGGGAAAATGGCGCCTTGAACCCCAAAGCCGTGGTATTGCGCCCGCAAGTGCTGGCGGAAATGTGCGGTTTTGAGATTCCTGAAGATCGCAAGTTCATCATCGTACCTGAAGAAGGTGTGGGTCCTGAAAACCC
>JALUYN010000063.1 GCA_027012915.1 Cellvibrionaceae bacterium | reverse complement strand
GTGCGGGTTCAGTCAGCTACACGCGAGCGGGCGCCTGCAGGAAATCATTGGCGGTTATTGATTAAGACTTTAATCGTCTTCTTCTTCGTCTCTGTCTTCCGCGTCGCGGTCGCGGTTTTTGCTGAGTAGTCGCCCGAACAAAATCCCAACTTCGAACAGCATCCACATTGGCAGAGCCAGCAGTGATTGCGAGATGACGTCTGGTGGTGTCAGTAACATGCCGAGTACGAAGCAGAACACTACGACGTAGGGGCGTTTTTGCGCGAGGCTTTCGGCAGAAATGGTACCGGTGATAATGAGAATAACCGTGGCTATGGGAATTTCAAACGCCAGACCAAAAGCAAAAAACAACTTTAAGACAAAGTCCAGGTAGCTACTGATGTCGGTCATCACCGTAACGCCGGAAGGGCCTACGGACGTAAAGAACTTAAAGATGATCGGAAATACTACGTAGTAGGCGAAAGCCATACCGCCGTAGAACAGCAGAATGCTGGAGATCAAAATGGGCAGCGCCAGACGTCGTTCGTTGCGGTACAGCGCCGGAGAGATAAAGGCCCAAAACTGAAACAGCAAGACGGGCATGGCCGCAAACAGCGCCAGGAAGAAGGTCAGTTTAAACGGCGTCAGAAACGGAGAAGCTACTTCTGTCGCGATCATGGTGCTGTTTTCTGGCAACAACTGATGCAGCGGAGCGGAGACGTAGCTGTAGATGTCGTTGGCAAAGTAGAACAGACCGCAGAAGATGATCAGCACGCACAGCAGCGTTTTGAGTAGTCGATCGCGCAGTTCAATCAGATGATTGACCAGGGGCATGTCCTGATCGTGATCCGGTTGGTTCATGATTCGGAAGGGCTCTTGCTGGAGGGCGCGGCGCGGTCTGCTGCCACGGTGTTTTGGGCGGTGTCGGCAATGGTCTTGGGAGCGGTTGCAGTTTGTGCGGTGGCTTCCAGTTGTTCACGCAGCTCGTTGAGTGGCTGTTTGACATCTTCACCGGCATCCAGAGCTTTATTGATGTCATTGACGTTTTCAGACACCGTGCGCTTGATTTCATCCTGGGTGGCCTGCAGTCGCTGCATCACCTCTTCGTTGTGCAATTGGCGGCGAATGTCGTCGGCGCCGATGTGTTGCTCCAGCTCGGTGCGAGTGCTTTGAATAGCTCGTTTGAGCCGTCCCCACCAAAGTGCGAGGGTGCGGATAGTCTCCGGCAGACGCTCAGGGCCAATAACAAGAAGGCCCACGATGCCAACGATGAGAAGTTCAAAAAAGCCGATATCAAACACGATGCATTCTCGCCTGGTAGTGTTTTACTTTTTGTCTTCGACCTTTTCGGCTTCGCCTTCGATGACCTTGTCCACGGTGTTTTCTTTAGACTTGTCTTCGACTTTCTCTTGAGAGTCGTCGCTCATCGCATTCTTAAAGCCCTTAATGGCTCCGCCGAGATCGCCACCCAGGTTGCGCAGTTTTTTGGTGCCAAACAGCATAAATACGATGGCGAGGATGATAAGCAGTTGCCAAATACTGATTCCGCCAATACCCATGTCCAATACTCCTGTTGTTGCGTTTGTTGTTGCGTTTGTTGTTGCGTTTAGGTTTTGCTGCGAGCAGCTTTTTCTTCCAGGCCCGACATGTCAAAGCGTCGGGCCAGTTCTTGTAATACGGCATCGGAGCTTTCGCCCAGATGCGACAGCATGACCATGGAGTGAAACCAGAGATCGGCGGTTTCATAGATCAAATTGCTGTTGTCGCCGCTTACCTCGGCGTCGCGGGCCGCGAGTACGGTCTCAAAGGACTCTTCACCCACCTTTTCCAAAATTTTGTTCAATCCCTTTTGATGCAGGCTGGCGACATAGGACTTTTCGCCATTGGCATCTCGTTTGCGCTGGGCAAGAATCTCATCCAATTGTTTCAATACGTCGTTCATGAATACATCTCTTTAGGATCTTTTAGTACTGGCTCCACGGATTGCCACTGGCCGTCTTTCAATACTCGATAAAAACAAGACTGGCGTCCGGTGTGACAGGCAATGCCGCCTTGCTGTTCCACCTTGAGTATCAGTACGTCGGCGTCGCAATCGAGCTGGATTTCGCGAATCAGCTGGGTGTTGCCTGAGGTCTCGCCTTTGCGCCACAGTTGTTGTCGGGAGCGCGACCAGTAAATGGCATAGCCTTCTTTGACAGTAAGGGTCAATGATTCGCGGTTCATCCAAGCCATCATCAATACTCGGCCGCTGGTAGCGTCCTGGGCGATGGCGGGGACCAGACCCTCGTCGGTCCAGCGAATCTCATTCAAAAAATCGGTATCTTGCACGGCTGGGCCTACGCTCTTCGGTATTCGTCTATTTTAGGGAACTTGATTGTCAGTGTCATTGGCTAGATCTGATAAGAAGGGTAAGAGTGTTCACAAATAATCCTATTCTCGTCGACTGCTCAGGGTGGCTGGGGGTTAGCGCCCCAGCAACGCCCAGAGCCCGATCAGCCCGAACCCCCAGCTGTGAACCGGGATTTCATTGAACGCCATATCTGCTGATACCGGGCCGGCAGTCAGTACCGCGGCTGTGGCCGCTACCAATCCCAGTGCCAGACGATACCACTTAGGTCGCGTATCCGGGGTCTGCATGCGACTGGCTACCTGATGCAGCTCGGGGGCGAGATCGCCCAGTTGTCGCACTTGATCGAGAGTATCGATCAGGTTGTGGGGCATCTGCGGAATCTGCTCCATGACCTCCGGTCCGTAGCGTTTGAGTTGCTGCCAAATGGTCTTGGGGTGGAAGCGATCCTGGATCCACTTTTCCAGAAATGGGTGAGCGGTCTGCCATAGGTCCAGGTCGGGATAGAGCTGACGGCCCAGTCCTTCGATATTGAGCAGGGTCTTTTGCAGCAGAACCAGTTGTGGCTGCACCTGCATATCGAAGCGCCGTGCAGTCTGGAACAGTGTCAGCACGATATGGCCAAAGGAAATATCTTTGAGAGGCTTTTCAAAAATCGGTTCGCACACCGTGCGAATGGCGGTCTCAAATTCGTGAATGGGGGTGTCTTCCGGTACCCAGCCGCTCTGTACATGGAGTTCAGCGACCAGGCGATAATCGCGACGGAAGATGGCCAGCAGGTTGCGGGCCATATAATACTGATCGTCATGACTCAGGGAGCCGACAATGGCGAAATCCACAGCAATGTACTGGGGCTGTTCCGGATTGGCGCGGGAAACGAAGATATTGCCCGGATGCATATCGGCGTGAAAGAAGTTGTAGGTGAACACCTGCGTGAAGAATATCTCCACGCCGCGTTCTGCCAGTACCTTCATATTGGTATTTTGCTCGCGCAGTTCGTCGATATTGGTTACCGGGATGCCGTAGATGCGCTCCATCACCATGACGTTGCGACGGGTGAAGTCCCAGTAGACCTCGGGAATGTAGATCAACTCAGAGTTGGCAAAGTGACGCCGCAGCTGCGAGGCATTGGCCGCTTCCCGCTGCAAATTCAACTCATCGAGAATGGTGTGCTTGTATTCCTCCACCACTTCAACCGGGCGCAGGCGGCGACCATCGATGCTGAAGCGCTCGACCAGGCGAGCCAGTACCAGCATCAGGGCAATGTCTTTCTCGATGGTGCTTTCAAGTCCGGGGCGCACCACTTTGATAATGACTTGTTTGTTGTTGGCTTTGAGTGTGGCGGTATGCACCTGGGCAATGGATGCTGACGCCAGTGGCTCGGCATCAAAATCGTCAAACAGTTCGTCGATTGGAGCGCCCAGTGCGCTTTCAATAATTTTCTGGCAGGTGTCGCTGGCAAAGGGCGGCACGTTGTCTTGTAGTTTATCCAGTTCTTGAACGATATCCTGTGGGATCAGATCGGGTCTGGTGGAGAGCAGCTGGCCAAACTTGATAAATACCGGGCCCAGGCTTTCCAGAAACAGTCGCAGTCGTTCACCTCGGGACAGTTTGGGCTCTGGAAGCAGAGCGGTAAAACTCAACAGCAGGCGGGCGCCGCGGGGCAATTGTTCGCGGGGGATAAACAGATCGAGGCGGAAGCGTAGGGCCGTGAAGGCAATTTGAATAAAGCGAAGCAGGGCAACCACGTCAGTCGGCATCCTTATTTTGAGGTTTGGCGGTCAGGCTGCGGTGCAGTCTTTCGATTCTGGCTTGCAGGCGGTCGGTCTTAAGATAGAGCTGGTCGA
>JALUYN010000062.1 GCA_027012915.1 Cellvibrionaceae bacterium | reverse complement strand
TTCTATATCAACAATAATCGGTGTGTTACTTCTTTTCACGGATTCATCGCTTTGTGAGTTATTGGGCTTGGTTGGTTATTGGTTTAACAGGTAAATGGCCAGGTGTCTTCTCTGTGTTTCTGTCAGTTCGTATTGGGGCATGGGGGCGTTAGGTGTCAGGAAGTACTCGCTTAAGCTGTCCACCTGGTAGCGCTTGTTTAAATACTCGAGAGATTTTCCCGATTGTTGATTCCCCACGCCATTGAGATGGTGGCATTCCATGCAGTTGTGTTGCGCGATTAGGTTTTCTGCCGCTGTGCTTGCCTGCAGAATATCATCCGCACTCAACAATTCGAGTCCGGTGGTTGTGCTCGCTGCGTCCTCTTGGGGGGCGCTCACTTGCTGTTGGCCATGGCAGACGCGATAGATGCTGCCGGCGTAGTCGTCTGAAACATAGATACAGTGATCCGGGCCTTCGGCGATATCCACAGGGCGGCCGATTACATCGCCATCGCGTTCGAAGCCTGAGAGGAAGTCACGGCTGGTAATGCTACCGTCATTGGCCCAGTCCAGGGCGATAACTTTGTATCCATCCGGCGTGCTGCGATTCCAAGAACCGTGTAAGGCCACTAGCGCAGTTTTCTCGTAGCCTGCAGGCACTTTGGCGTTGCGGATAAAACGCATTCCCAGCGGTGCATTGTGCGCGGGGAATCCAAACACAGGAGATTGTGCTGAGTTTAGGCGTGCCTCCTGGCCCGCTCCAAAATCCGGATCCAGATCACCAAAGCCGTTGATGTAAGGCCAGCCATAGAACTTGTCGGCTTCTATTCGGTTGAGCTCGCAGGGAGGGTAGTCGTCACCCAGCAGGTCGCGACCATTGTCGGTGGCATAGACTTCCCCGCTCCAGGGCGCGGCGTCGAGTCCGACACTGTTGCGCAGACCGCTAGCGAAAATACGGCCATTAGCGCCATCGAGATCGAACTCCATAATGGTTGCGCGGCGAGGATCTGCTTCTTCGCAGACATTACAGGTGGATCCCATGCTCACCAGCAGTTTGCCGTTATGAATCAGCAGAGACTTGCTCCAGTGATTGCCGTCGTCGGTGAGGCCGGTAACGATGCGCTGGTAATCGCCGGTGACGGTTCCACTTTCGTGGTCGTAGGCTATGCGCCCGACGGCGTCAGACTCGGCCACATAAAGCCAGGATTCGTGGAATGCCAGTCCATGGGGGCGGCGTAATTGCTCTAGCAGGGTGGTTTTACCGTCGTGGCGCCCGTTGTTATTGGCGTCGGCCTTTAGCAATAATATTTGTCCCTGACGCGGTTGCGATACCAACAGATCTCCGTTGTTGGCGAAGGCCATAAAGCGAATGTGGCCCAGATTGGCGGCGTACTGCCCGACACTAAAACCCTCAGCTGCCTGCAGGCGCTGCTGCAAGGTCGATTCGGTGGGGGAATCGATAGTGTAGCCAAACAGCACACCCAGCATTGCTTTGGGATTGGATACCGGGCCAAAGGTCAAAATGGCGGCAACGCCGAGAATCAGAAACAGAATAATCGCGAGTAGGGTCTTACTCAGCAGGCTAATAAATCTCATGAATTGTTCTTTTTATTGTTTATGAGTGTG
Source organism: Cellvibrionaceae bacterium (assembly GCA_027012915.1). The sequence goes on along the minus strand of JALUYN010000062.1, from coordinate 2,571 downwards.
ACAGTAATAAGTCTCTTCGGTGAAAGCAAGAACAAGTGAGTGTAACGAGGGCATTGGCTCTCCTTTTCCTAATTTTTCAGGGACATCCTGTCCTTGGCATGTGGTGGTGTTCTTGGGGAGGCATCAGGGTATCTCAAATTTGGTGACAATTCCGTGATGCTCGCGAGATCGATAAGTATTCGGGAACGACAACTATTCGGGATCGATAATGGTCCGATTTCTGCCCTGGTCTTTGGCTTGATAGAGCCAGCCGTCAGCGCGATTAATCATGGCCTCAAGTGTGTCATTCGCCAAGCGACCAGTGACGCCAATGCTGGTGGTGAAACTGAATTTCTCACCGCCTTCGGTTTCTATGGAAATGGCGGCGATGGCGTTGCGCAGACGTTCGGCCAGAGTGTGAGCGCCTTCCAGTTCGGCGTTGGGGCAGCAGATTACAAATTCCTCCCCGCCAAAGCGGCTGACAATGTCCGATGCTCGGCAGATGTCTTTACAGGTTTTGGTAATGCTAATGAGCGCCTGGTCGCCGGCAGCGTGACCATAGGTGTCATTAATGGACTTGAATTTGTCAATGTCCATCATTATTACCGCCAAAGGCTGGTCGGTGCGCTCGGCTTTGGAAAACTCCGCCTTGGCTAGATTGAAAAACTGGCGGCGGTTGTAGGCTCCGGTTAGCGGGTCGAAAGATGCCAGTTTCTGCAGCAGCTGATTGGCCTCACGGAGCTTTTCCTGGCTGGCTTTCAGGCGCAGGGCTGAGCGCATGCGAGCGGCCAATACCGGGTATATGAATGGCTTGGCAACAAAGTCGTGAGCACCGATATCCAGTGCGTCTATCACATCGTCGTCGCCGTCGTTGGCCGATACCATGATCACGGGAATGTGCTTAAGGTGTTGGTCTGCTTTTAGGCGTTTGAGAGTTTCCCGACCATCCATGACGGGCATCATCATGTCGAGCAGTATCAAATCCGGGTTTTCTGTGCGCGATAGCAGCAGGCATTCCTTGCCATTGGTGGCGGTTATGACGGTATGGTTGTCATCTTCGAGATCGAAACTCAGCAGCTTGATATTGTCTTCAATATCATCGACGACGAGAATTTTAGCCATTCGACACCCTGTATCGTTGGATTTCTTATTGAATGGTTTGCGAAATCAGAACAAATCCACTTCGCCCGCTTCCACATCTTCGTATTTGGCCTGCCCCTGAGACACCATATCGTCAAAAAATGTCAGTTGATTGCGGCCGTTGTCCTTACTCTTATAGAGTGCCTGATCGGCGTAATCCAGTAATGTGACGTGAAATGTGTCGGGAGTCATTTGCACCGCGCCAATACTGACAGTGATGTTGCCAACACCCGGAAACTCTTTTTCTTCCACTGTGCGCAGCAGGCGGGTCAGCATTTTTTCGCAGCCTTCCTTGCTTGAGGTGCGCAGGATGGCGATAAACTCCTCGCCGCCGAAGCGGAATACATAGTCGTCGTCGCGGAAGCAGTCGCTCAACAATTGCGCAATCAGAATCAATACTTCGTCACCGTAGAGGTGGCCGAAGTTATCGTTAACCCGTTTGAAGTGGTCCACATCAATCATGGCCAGCCAGAACATATCTGGCTCACCGGAGCGCTTTTCGCGGGGATAGTCTTCTTCGACGGTGACAACCATTTCGTGGATTTTGGAGATGTTGTCCTCGAAGGTCTTACGATTGGCCAGGCCGGTCAGCTCATCGGTCTGGGATTCCATCAGAAGTTCGCAGAAGTTGCGATGTACCTGAACAAAGCCGTTAACCAAATAGTTGTCCAGCTTTGACAGGCTGGATTCGGAAATCATCACAAGATAACAGGTTGCGCGGCTGGACTGTTGCAGCAGATGAACGTTGATGACACCGTTGCTGGTTTGGGTGGAGTAACTCTGAGAGCGACCGTTCGAAAGGTTGTCGATGGCTTTCTCAACATCTTTTTGGAGCTGAATGCCGTCGTACTTTATCTCACAATCGTCGGAGACAAATTCCGTTTGCATGAGCGGATGGTTGCGCTTATTCAGCTTAATCAGGCTCAGCTTGCGGGGCTTAATGTGGCCGTGGATGGTTTTAAGCAGACTGAATTCCAACAGTTCGACATCGCGGAGCGAGGTTAAACCGACAATCTTGTCCAGAAGTCGTGGTGCGCTTTGCATAGCGGGTGGTATTAGGTTCTCTGTGGACGACGGTGATCAGAAACCGTGGCGTCATATTTAACTCATGTGGCTATTATGAAACCTAAGCTGGTCATGATCAATACGGCTATATGGGTATGAGTCCATTGACTCAGTTCTTTTCCCGGTTTGCATACGCTCACTTTGAAACGGAAAAAAGGTCCGGCAGAACGCTGGGTTCGAAAACCCAGGTTCCGCCTGACGCTCTCCCCCATTGGATACCTGTCGCCGTTGTGGGCAATCTAAGTCTGGCAGAGATTTGCTATTTGGCTTCTCTATATGTGGTGCTTTTCGTTTTGGTGAGGCACAAGATAATGTGTCTGAGTTAATGGCTCAAGGGGATAAGTGGGTGGCTTGGTTGTTACTAAGTTGTGGAAAACTCTGTGAGTT
>JALUYN010000061.1 GCA_027012915.1 Cellvibrionaceae bacterium | reverse complement strand
TTTTTACCGCGACCATATTCCGACTGCCAATCAGTGCTGATGACCACCCACGCCATGGGCGTGGCCGTGAGCGATTTCTTCTTCCGTGGCATCGCGAACCTCAATCACCTCCACATCAAAAACCAGAGTTTTGCCCGCCAGAGGATGGTTGGCATCCACGTCGACGTTTTTCAATCCCACCTTAATCAAAATCGCTTCCTGACCACCGTGCTCAGTATTGATCTGGACGATCTTTCCGGGCGTCAGCTTGCCCTTGGTCAAAAGATGCTTCTTGGGCACCCGCTGAATGGCGCCCTCTTTGCGTTGACCGTAACCCTTATCTGGAGACACAGTGACACTGAAACTATCACCGGATTCCTTATCGACCATAGCGTCTTCCAAGCCAGGCAGCATGCCTCTATGGCCGTGAAGATAGAGTACAGGGTCGCTATCGTGGGAGTTTTCGAATACCTCACCGCCCTCTTCACGTAATTTGTAGTGAAAAGACACAACTTTGTTTTTCTCAATTTTCATATTTTTTCAATTCCCAAAAATTATTTAGTGACAATATGCGCACGGTGCGCAGCCAAAAAGTCTTCTAGCTCAGGCAAACTGTCTTGAGCCAACGCCAAATCAACAGTGACCTGTTGCTGATAATCAACGCCCAATACCTGTCCGCCCCGAGTACTTAGCCAGTGACGCAGAGGTTGCTCCTGGGCAAACTCAAGACTGACTCGAACGGCCTGCAGAAACTCCTGACGCCTTGTGGGCAGTTCGGTCATCGCCATCTGTGCCGCTTGACTGTAGGCCCGAACCAAACCACCGGCTCCCAACTTGATGCCCCCGAAATAACGAATGACCACCAACATTACATCACCCACCGTTTTGTGCTGCAGCACATTCAGTATGGGCTTTCCCGCCGTGCCGCTGGGTTCACCGTCGTCAGAACAGGCCACCGTCGAAGGCGATTGCGGCGAACCAATCTGATACGCCCAACAATGGTGACGAGCGTCTGGAAAGTCGAGTTTGGCTTGAGCCAGCACAGCCTTCGCCGCTGAGCGATCCTGCGCCAGCGCTGCACGCGCAATAAAGCGACTCTTCTTAATCTCGTATTCCACCTCGACCGGTGAAGCTGGGACACTATAGCTGGACGATTGGGGAGATTGTGACAAGTCAGATACCGCTTCAATAGTGTGGACCTCAAGGTGCCATAATAACCCGCTTTGCATTATGTTAGAATCGCGCCTTCGATTTACCCGGAGTGAAGTTCGCCATGGCTATTCAGTGGTACCCAGGGCACATGCACAAAGCCCAAAAGGAGATCAGGGAAGTTCTGCCCCAGGTCGATCTATTAATTGAAGTACTGGATGCCAGAATTCCCTACAGCAGCGAAAACCCGGCGATTGCCGGTCTGCGGGGCGACAAACCCTGCATTAAAGTACTCAGCAAAACCGATCTGGCAGACCCAGAACAAACGGCTGCGTGGCAAGCCTATCTGGAGCGAGAGAAAAACGTTAAAACCCTGGCCATTACCACCGAAGAGCCGGCCAGGATGAAAGGCCTGATCGATCTCTGTCGAAAAATGCTGCCGGAAAAAGACCAGGGCTACAGCACCATCCACACTATGATCGTCGGCATCCCAAATGTCGGCAAATCCACGTTAATCAATACTCTGGCAGGCAAGACCATCGCTAAAACGGGGAACGAACCTGCGGTAACCAAAGGCCAGCAGCGCATCAATCTGGGCAATGGCATCATGCTACTGGATACTCCGGGAATCCTCTGGCCCAAGGTGGAAAACCGCAACAGCAGTTATCGACTCGCCGCCAGCGGTGCCATCAAAGACACGGCCATGGAATATGACGATGTAGCCTTTTATCTCGCCGACTTCCTGCTCAAAGCCTACCCCGACCTGCTGCGCCAACGCTTTGATTTGAGTGAGCTACCGAACACTGAATTGGAGTTTCTGGAACTGGCCGCCGCGCGCCGTGGTTGTCTGCGCCCCGGTGGTAGGGTTGACCTGCACAAAATTTCTGAAATTCTGATTAACGAATTGCGCTCCGGTACTCTGGGTCGCATCACCCTGGAAAGCCCCGCCAACGTAGAGCAGGAAATACTCGAAATCGAAGCGGAGAAAGCCGCCAAGGCGGAAGCGGAAAAGGCCCGCAAAGAAGCCTTTAAACAAAGATCCCGTGACCCGGCCAATAACACGCCCAAATCCCCCAAGGCTCAACCGGGCAAGAACCGTCCTCGCAAGAAAAGACGCTAATCATTATGAAAAAATCTCTCCCTCTTCTGGCCATCGTACTATTGAGCTTTATTGCCTACTTTGCCCTTAAGCCCACTCCGACCGACAGTAAACCTGACGTAAAACTGCCCTGGGACATAACCACCCATGCCGATGGCCGCAGCGAAGTCTTTGGTTTGACCCTGGAACAAACCACCCTGGCTGAAACCCTTCAGCTGCTCGGTGAAGACCATGAGCTGGCCGTGATTGCCAATCAGGACAACTATTCAGCCCTGGAGGTCTACTACAGTCACTTTGCCAGCGGCCCTTTGAAAGGCAAACTGATTATAGTGATTGACGCTCCACAACAGGCCCTGATGGAAATTCAGGACAATCCTGCAGCCTCCACCTATATGGCCTCCGGCGCCCGACGCTTTTCCCTAAGCCCGCAAGACCTGGATCGCGCCCAGCTGTGGCCTATCAAGAGCCTCAGCTTTATTCCCGCTACCAACCTCGAGGCGGAGATTTTCCAGAAACGCTTCGGCACACCGGCAGACATTGTTGCCGAGAGCGAGACCACCCAACACCTGCTCTACCCGCAACTGGGCCTGGACATCGTTGTTAACGCGGAAGCCAAAGAGCAGCTGATTTACGTTGCCCCTCGGGCATTCCAGACCCTGCAAACACCGCTGCAAGAACTGATTAACAAAACCGTAACCGACAACACCGTCACGCCTTGATACACATCAAGGCAGCGCTTGCGCCACTCCCTAGAATGAAACCTGAAATAACACAAACGTCCACTTGGGAGATAACACATGGCGGTTGAACATCACGATTTAATTCACGAATTTCCTCAACTGAAAGAGCAAATTCACAGCCTGAAAACCACAAACAACCATTTCCGCCGTCTGTTTGATGAGTATCACGAGCTGACCACCGAGGTGGAAAAAATGGAGAACGAGGTGACTCCTGCCACCACCGCACGTGAAGAAGAAGCCAAGAAGCGTCGTCTGCACCTCAAAGATGAGCTGTACAAGATGTTGACTGAAACAGTACCCGCTTAATTCGCGGTCTGCTTCATTAGTAAAAAACCCGGCCAATGTGCCGGGTTTTTTATTGATCAGGTAATCATTGTCTTGATATTACGGAATATCTTCTTTGTTAAAGGAATAGCCTTAAACAATGGTTTCGCCCTTACCAGACCATACTCCATAAACAAGAAGAAAACCCAAAGCCCTACGGCAACATCTTCCCAATAATCCGCTCACACTGATCCTGATCCATATAACGCGGCACCGGGAACGTATAATGCGCCTCCTTCAAAGCCCCCTTGGTAATTTCAGGAATATCCGCAGCCTTCAGGGCATCGAGAGTCTTCGGCACCTGCATATGCTCGCTGATCTCCCAGACTTTGGCGATAAACTTGTCCGCCAGTACCCAGTCGCTCTCGGAGCGCTCGCCCAGACCACACTCAATCGCTAACTCACCGAGACGGTGCGCAACCGCTGGTTTGGAGTACTCCAGAATGTGCGGCAGCACGATGGCATTGGCCAAACCATGAGGGGTGTGGTACTTGGCACCAAACTGGTGAGCGATGGCATGTACATAGCCCACAAAGGCTTTGGTAAAGGCCATACCCGCGTAGTAAGACGCAAGCGCCATGCTACTGCGCGCTTTGATGTCCGAGCCATCGTCATAAGCTTTGGTCAGGTCATTCATAATCATGCGAATCGCCGCGACGGCATAGGCGTCTGTGCGAGCTTCAGCAAAGCGCGAAATATACGCTTCCACGGCGTGGGTCAGTGCATCCATACCGGTAGCCGCAGTGATTGGCCCGGGCATACCTTTCATAATTTCAGGATCGAGCGCTGCGGCCAAAGGCACGCCTTTGGGATCCAACACCAGACACTTCTGATCCAGCTCGGTATCGGTAATCACTGCTGCTACAGTCACCTCGGAGCCGGTACCTGCAGTAGTAGGGATCGCATACAGCG
>JALUYN010000060.1 GCA_027012915.1 Cellvibrionaceae bacterium | reverse complement strand
CCGGCCTCGCATCGCTGTAGATTCGGTGAAGGCGTCGCTCTCTGACGCGAATGCCGGCTCGTCGACAAAATCGCGCACCGGCGCAGTTTCGTGCTGCGCCATGCCGTTTTCTGCGACTTGGTCTGCACCACTCACACTGCGAACGCGGCTGATAGGTTGCTCAAGGGCAGACTGCGCTTTGCGCGAAGCCAACATACGATTGCGAGCCTGCTCTATGTCATTAGCCAACTGCTGGGGCGTTTTACCCGAGGCCAGACCAAGGCCAGGCCCTGACTGCGGATCTACTGCCGGAAAGGCTGACGATGCCGCGCTGCCAACGACGCCTTGATCTTCGCCAATCACACGGGCCGCATTTTTGGCAACGGCCTGCTCTACAGCCAACTGATCTTTCCAGGAGCCATCGCTGCCCATGGGCACATCGACGCCGGCAATGGTCGAATCCACCGGCGACGGTTTTTCGGGATTCGCGGCCTGAGGCTCCAGGCTTGTCAGAATCTCCACGCCCTGCTTCACTCGGCGACTGGACAGGATCACGGCTTCCGGGCCTACTTCCTGCTTAACCAGCTCCAGAGCTCTGCGCATATCCGCTGCGACAAATCGTTTAACTGACATGGTTGTTTCCTCCACAAATCGCCACCACAACGAGGTCGATTGGCTTCCTACTATTTTGTGTCTTTCTCATTACTGATTACCCACTGACGCATCGACGCTCACCTGCTTGTTGTCCGGTATCTCGGTGTACGCCAGCACAGCCATATCGGGCAAACTGAAGCGCACAAACTTGGACATCAACATACGGATCGGCTCGGCCACCAGCAGTACTACCGGCTTGCCAGCCATCTCCTGTCTCTGGGATGCATCGACCAGCGATTGCTGTAGATTTTCCGCCAGACTCGGCTCGATAAAACCTGCTTCAACGCCAGTTTGCTGTGCTTGTCTCATGGTCTTCAGCAATAACTGTTCCAAACCAGCTTCCAGAGTAATCACCGGAATCTCGTGTTCCTGAGCCACGATGCTCTGTACGATCTGGCGCGATAACGCCCTGCGAGCAATAGAAATCAGAGCGTCAGTATCTTGACTCTTGCCACCTTCCGCAGCGATGGCCTCGGAGATCGTACGCATATCCCGAACCGAGACATTCTCGCGCAACAGTCCCTGCATCACCTTCAACAGTGCATTAAGAGTGATCGTATTAGGCACCAGTTCTTCTACCAGCTTCGGCGAATTCTCGGCCAACTTGTCCAGCAGAGTTTGCACATCCTCATGCCCCAGTAACTCGTAGGAGTGCTTCTGTAAAATTTGATTGATGTGGGTGGCAACCACAGTACTGGCGTCCACCACGGTATAGCCCAGCGTCTGCGCCTGATCTTTTTTGTCGTGGTCGATCCAAACCGCTTCCAGACCAAACGCCGGGTCAGTGGTAGCAATACCATCCAGGGCGCCAAACACTTGTCCAGGATTGATGGCCAGATCCTTGTCCGGATAGACTTCGGCTTCACCCAGCGCAACCCCCATCAGGCTGACGCGGTAGGCATTAGGGCTAAGATCGAGATTATCGCGAATATGAACCGATGGAATCAGAAACCCCACTTCCTGGGAGAGTTTCTTACGAACGCCTTTGATGCGTCCCAGCAGCTCACCACCCTGAGACTTATCCACCATTGGAATCAACCGGTAACCCACCTCGAGACCGACCACATCCACGGGCTGAACATCATCCCAACCGATTTCCGACGAACTCTCGTCACTGGTCACTTCACCCTCATGGGTAATACCTGCAGCCGGCAAAGCTCCAGCCGTACTGGAAGCAGGCACCAGCGCATTGCCCGGAGCTGAACCACCGGCCACGGCTGGCGCCGCACCTGATTCGGCCTGCTTGCCTCGGTAGTAGATATAGCCGGCCAAACCAGCTGCGATGAATGCCAACCCCAAAAACGATACATGAGGCATCCCCGGGATCGACCCCATAATAAACAGAATTAACGCCGCAACGCCGAGAGCCTTAGGCGAGTCAAACATTTGTGACATCACCTGCTGACGCATATCTTCCGAACTGTTAACACGGGTCACCATAATCGCCGCTGCGGTGGACAGCAGCAGCGATGGTATTTGGGCGACAAGCCCGTCACCGATCGTTAATAGAATGTATTTCTCCAGCGCGTCAGAGAATTCCAACTGGTGTTGAATCATGCCGACGATGAGGCCACCAATAATATTGAGGACCAAAATGAGAATGCCAGCAACGGCATCACCCCGAACGAACTTACTGGCACCATCCATCGCACCGTAGAAATCCGCCTCGGAGGCCACGTCTTCGCGACGCTTGCGTGCTTCGTCCTGATCGATCAGACCCGCGTTCAGATCCGCGTCGATAGCCATTTGCTTACCAGGCATAGCATCCAGGGTAAAACGCGCGCTGACCTCGGAGATGCGCCCTGCACCTTTGGTTACCACCACAAAGTTGATGATCATCAAGATGATAAATATCACCAGACCCACTGCGTAGTTACCACCAATCACCACCTCACCAAAGGCTTGAATCACCTTACCGGCAGCATCGCCACCCTGGTGTCCCTCCAGCAATACCACCCGCGTTGAGGCAACGTTGAGCGCCAGACGCAATAGAGTAGCGACCAACAGAATGGTCGGAAATACGGCGAAGTCCAGGGGACGCAAGGTGTACACCCCCACCAACAGCACCACAATAGAAAGCGCAATATTGAAAGAGAAGAACAAATCCAAAAGGAACGGCGGCACCGGCAAGGTCATCATGCCGAGAATCATCAGCAACAAAATCGGAATACCGAGGTTGCCGTGCCCCAAACCCTTAAGGTTGTTAATAGCCGTTTGACGGTCGAGATTACTGGCGTGTTGCCGCAGATCCGTCAGTGCTTGAAATGCCATAGTTGGTCGCTTTTTTGACAGCCAATTGTAATAACTGACTGTTCTGCAAAAAGCGCACCGTTTTTTCCGCTACTGGAAAATTAGCGGCAAGACACTTCCTTTTTCGATCACATATCATCCACCCAGAACAACATGCAATCAAGAAATTACAAATTCAGATTCGATTTTTTAATCCGCGCCAAAGTGTTGGCGACCAGACTGCTGATGTAGAGATACTCATCGTCTTCCGAAGCGCCGGTGGTCAACGGATAGCCCGCAGCTGGATCCTGAAGGTTCTGTAATATCTTGCCATCTTCATCGATAGCCAGTACATGGCCGTAGAGTTTGGCCTTGGGACGAATCCAGGCGGGCATTCGTTGCACGACTTTCCGCACGAACGGTTTGTCCGCCAGATTATCCAGCAAGGCTATACGTGGCGAGGTGAAACCCAACCAATAGCGTCCGTTCTGACCCGCCAGAATATTGTCGGGAAACCCCGGAAGATTATCGAGTAAAACTTCGCTTTGGCCGGCCTTTTCACCCGCCAACCAGTGTTTCCAAACCCGGTACTCGGAGGTTTCATTGACCAGCAGGAAACGGCCTTTTGAATCGCTGGTTACGCCATTGGCAAAACTCAGCCCGGTCATTACCTCGCGAGAGTCACCGGTATGGGTATCAAACTCCACCACGCGTCCTGTGTACCCGTGCTCGAGAATATCCACCAAACTCGCCGTGTAGGTGTGCCCCCACGCCTTGGCGGAAAAACGGGCGGTGGAATCTGAAATGTAGAGTTTTCCAGATGGCGTCAATACCAGATCATTCGCGTATAGCAGCGGCTTGCCGGCCACTTCAGTCAGAGCCGATTTCAACTCCCCTGCCGCAGACACATGAAACACACCCTCAAAGGCGTCGGCCACCCAAAACCCATCAGCGGCATCCAGTGCAATTCCCAGAGGGCGCCCCGGCATCTTTACCCAGCGCTCGGCTTCATTGCTGCCCGGTTGCCAACGTACAATCCAGCCCTGTTCTGTTGTTGCGTAGACACGCCCATCTTTGGCAACCACCACGCCCTCTGGGCCAACCAACCCCGGCATGGTCAGGTTCTCAAAACTGGCCAGAGTCTGGTTGGGCTGGTAGTCATCCACATACGCCGGTGCTTTAGGCGCATTCCAGGCAACCGGGTCTACCGGCACAGGCCAGGTGAGAAAATACAACAGAATTAAAGCCACAACGGCCATAAGAGTGCGCAGCAACATAGAACTTCCTTTCGTTATTATTGTTAAGCAGCCCCGAGGTTACGGGTCGAACTGCATATCCTTAGGTACACTGATAT
>JALUYN010000059.1 GCA_027012915.1 Cellvibrionaceae bacterium | reverse complement strand
GAAGAAACCAACTTGTCTTTGGTCTGAGATGAGAACTTTGGATCTGGAACCTTCACTGAGATAATGGCCGTCAGACCTTCACGGGCATCATCCCCGGTGGTATTTACTTTGTCTTTCTTGCCCAACCCTTCGCGCTCGATGTAGCTATTTAGACCTCGGGTTAGCGCTGCGCGGAAGCCCGCCAGGTGGGTACCACCATCACGCTGAGGAATATTATTGGTGTAGCAGAAGATATTCTCCTGAAAACTATCGTTCCACTGCAGCGCTACTTCTACGCCCACGCCATCCTCTTCGCGCTGAGTATTGAAGTGCATAACCTGATTGATTGGGTTTTTGTTCTGGTTGATATGCTCAACAAAGGCACGTAAACCACCCTCGTATTCGTAGACTTCTTCCTTACCGCTGCGCTCGTCTTTCAAGACGATACGAACACCAGAGTTCAAAAACGAGAGTTCACGCAAACGCTTGGCGAGATGATCAAAATGAAACTCAATATTCGAGAAGGTTTCTGCGGAGGGGTGGAAGTGCACTTCCGTGCCGGTAATATCAGTGTCACCAATGACCGATAACGGAGCTTCCGGTACGCCATGACGATAAACTTGCTCATGGACTTTACCAGCACGGCGAATAGTCAATTTCAAGGTTTCCGAGAGAGCATTCACAACGGAAACCCCTACCCCGTGTAAACCACCGGAAACTTTATAGGTATTATCGTCGAATTTACCACCGGCGTGGAGCACAGTCATAATGACCTCTGCGGCAGAAACACCTTCTTCTTCATGAATTTCAGTTGGAATGCCACGACCGTTATCACTGACGGATACCGATTCATCGGGATGGATAACAACTTTAATCTCAGAGCAATGTCCGGCTAGCGCCTCATCAATCGAGTTATCGACAATTTCAAACACCATATGGTGTAGACCCGTACCATCGTCTGTATCGCCAATGTACATACCTGGTCTCTTACGAACTGCATCCAGTCCTTTGAGTACCTTAATACTGGATGAATCGTAGGATGTTTCTTCTGTCATTTTATTCTCCGTCTTTAGAGACGCTTCCTATATAGAACTGCTGGTCCTGTAAAACTTCTTCTACCGTTCCATGTTTCACGTGAAACACTTTTCGGTCATCCTCTTCTGGCCAAGCCTCTAAGATCTTCTCGGCTTCTACACCAGTAATACAAACCTGGGTGCACAACTCACTAAGCCAATGGCAGAGTTGCTTTCGGTGCGCTAGATCCAGCTCCGCCGGCAGATCGTCCACCAAGTATACGCAGGAGCTCCCTGCATAACGGCTAAACACCCTACCTTGCGCCAAGATCAGCGCGCTGACCACGGACTTCTGCTGCCCCCTGGATAAAAGATCTACAGCAACAGACTGACCAACCATAACCCTAATATCGGCTCTATGTGGTCCTTGGCGTGTATAACCCAAAGCAAAATCTCGATCCCTATTGGCTGCAAGATATTCACCGAGATCTAGATCCTTCTCCCACCCTCGATGAAAGCGAAGGTCAAAATCACCCGGTAGCCCTTCTAACTCTCCGACAAGTAATAAAAACTCATCCTTGATCATCTCAAAGGCACGAGCTCTGTAGCTATCGAGTTTGACTCCTAGAGGGATAAGCTCCGCATCCCAGGGATCCAGCAACAAAGGATCTATTTTATCATGGCGGAGCACACTATTGCGCTGCTTTAGGCACTTTTCGTACTGTTTCCAAACTGAATGGAAGTCATGTTCCACGTGAAACATTAGCCAATCCAACAGCGAGCGACGCTCCCCTGGACCACCATCCAACAATGAAAAAGAGTCTGAATTGATAACCCTAACAGGCATAAGCTCTGCTAGTTGTGAGGCGCTATTTACGGCTCTTTGATTAACCCGAATTAGCCCATCACCGTTGCGCTCGCGCCTTACCCCAACCGCCAACTCCTCATTGGCTGCAGTTACAATTCTAGAGAACACTGTAAAGGAACTCGCGCTATTATTAATGATGCTCTTGAACTTTCTGGAACGAAAGGAGCGCGCTAAAGATAGTGTATGGATCGACTCCAATATAGAAGTTTTACCACTGCCATTTTCGCCAAAAAAAACATTGAGCCGGTTTCCCAACTCAATGTCCACGTACTTCAGATTGCGAAAATCAGTAATTGTCAGCCTATGAAGCGGCATGGCTATCTGTACCTATACCCTTCTACTGTATCAATAAGAGCTTTGATCTTTATCGAACCGGCGTTCAAAGTCGCATTGGCATAACTACGTATACCGAATCCCCACCGTCTGGCTCTTCCAACAAGGCACTACTGTTAGTATCAGCCAATGTCATTTTCACCGTATCAGAGCTCAAAACGCCTGTTACGTCTTGCAAATAGCTAACGTTGAAGCCAATTTCCAAGGAATCGCCGGTGTAATCCACAACGACCTGCTCCTCCGCCTCTTCCTGCTCTGGGTTATTGGCCACAATCGTCAACAAACCATCGGAAAGCAACAGGCGAACACCACGATACTTTTCATTGGAGAGAATCGCTGTACGCCCAAACGCCTGGCGCAAGTCGTTACGATTACCAAATACGGTCTTATCACCACCTTTGGGCAGTACTCGCTCGTAGTCAGGGAACTTGCCATCTACCAACTTAGAGGTGAATGTGTACTCTTCCGTAACAACACGAATGTGATTACTGCCCAGCACAACTTCCGCATTATCTTCGCCCTCCAATAGACGAGATAACTCCATGACCCCCTTTCTCGGCAGGATCGACTGAACTGTCTCTGCGGTGGACACGGAAACGGCTCGCGTACACATCGCCAGGCGGTGACCGTCGGTTGCCACAGCTCTTAACTGGCCTTGCTGCACTTCCCAAAGCATACCATTGAGATAATAGCGGACGTCCTGCTGTGCCATGGCAAAGCTGGTGCGATCAATCAAGCGCTTGATGTCCTGCTGCTCGCAAGCGAACTGCAAATCTCCCTCGGACTGCTCAACGTTTGGAAAATCTGTAGCAGGCAATGTGGATAGAGTGAAACGACTGCGGCCAGACTTGAGAATGACGCGCTGGTTTTCCTCAGCAAAATTCAGTTCCGCATCGTCAGGCAAGGAGCGACAAATATCCACCAGCTTTCTGGCCGGTACCGTTAGCTCACCGCTATCTCCTGGTTGAGCCAGTTGAATTCGAGCAACAATTTCTACTTCGAGGTCAGTACCTGTCAGTGACAATTTATCGTCTTCCAACACCAACAATACATTAGCCAGTACCGGCAATGTTTGTCGACGCTCAACAACACCTGCAACCAACTGCAGTGGCTTCAACAAAGCTTCTCTAGATACACTGAATTTCATTGGTTTAATTTCTCTTTATGGTTACTGTTATTTTGTCTGAATTTAAAAAGAGGGAACGTTAGCAATCTAGGATGTTAATGAACGCTGTAGGTTCTTCCAATCTTCGCGAATATCCACATCCTCTTCCCTAAGCTCCTGAATCTTGCGGCAGGCATGGAGCACCGTAGTGTGATCTCTTCCCCCAAAAGCTTCCCCTATTTCAGGCAGGCTGTGATTGGTGAGCTCTTTGGCCAATGACATTGCCACCTGACGAGGTCTCGCCACCGAACGACTGCGGCGCTTGGACAGCAGATCGCTGACTTTAATTTTGTAGTACTCCGCCACGACACGCTGAATATTGTCGATGCTAACCTGCTTGTCCTGAAGCGCCAGTAGATCTTTTAGAGCTTCTCGCACCAACGCTATGTCTATATCTCGCCCGGTAAAATGAGCATTGGCGATCACCCGCTTCAACGCCCCTTCTAATTCACGTACGTTAGATCGAATTCGCTGGGCAATAAAGAACGCCGCATCATGGGGTAGATTGATACTGGCCTGGGCAGCCTTCTTCATCAAAATAGCTACACGGGTCTCCAGTTCAGGAGGCTCTACTGCAACGGTCAAGCCCCACCCAAAGCGCGATTTCAAGCG